>JALEII010000052.1 GCA_022770345.1 Clostridiales bacterium
TGTTTTCGCCCTCTGTACGAAAAAGTTGGCCGGATACCGGCCCCATAGAAAAGGAGGTCTCTTATGAAACGCTTCGCCCTTCTCCTGGTGCTCCTTCTGCTGCTGACCGGCTGCGCCGGAGCACCGGCGCAGGAAAGCACCGCTCCAAGCACTACCCTGCCCGCAAAAACGGAACCTGTTACGACCGCACCCAGCACTGCACCCGTCACGGAGCCGGCAACGGAGCCTGCCACGGAACCTCCTACAGAACCGGCCGAGCCTTATGATACATATTTCGCCACGGAAATCCCCTGCCGAATTGATACTTCCGGCAGTTGGTACTCCCTCGACTATGAAACGCCCCAGGCGGGACCGGACGAGTTTGCGTGGCTGGTTCAGAACTTTCATGTAAGGCAATTCAACTGGAAAGCCGAAGACTTAGGACGTCCCGTTCTGACTTTCACCGGATGTCAGGAATACCGACTTCTCAGTGAGAACACCGTCGCCGAAATCACAAATGCTACCCTCAGCTACTGCGTAGCGGTCTCCGAGGACCGTGGGACCCTGCTGCGGCTCTCCTACACGGAGGGCGTGGAGCCTGTCACCCTGTACACGGACCCCTACGGCCGTATCTCCTCCCCCAAAGTCTACGACCAGTGTCTGTTCTTCGTGGCCGGTATGGACGAAACCACCAACGGCATCTATCGCTATTATCTCCCCGACGGGACTGTTGACCTGCTGGTCAAGGACCTGCCCGCTGCCGAGGATGGGGACAACATCCGGTTCCAGATCGTTTCCAATGTGACGCTGGCCTGGACGGTCATGGAAAAGCCGACCCTGCAGGACATGGAGGACTACTGGGAGACCGAGTTCCAGGCCTTTGGCGGCAAGACCGCCCATGCGTTCTTCTCCGAGGTCATCGGCAAGGACCTACCCACTGCCGCTGATTTCCTGGCGACCGATGAACCTGAACGGCGCCACCAATACGAAGACGTGCTGGAATTCCTGCTCTATCAGGGCAACGACAAATATTCCGTACATTACTATTACGAAAACTTCCTGACCGGCGAGACGCTGGAGGCCTACGGCTATGTGCGCCGCCTGTTCGACGACTATTACTACCCCGACGGCACCATGCGGCCCAAGGAAGAGTATTCCAACGGAATGCTCTGGTGGCTGGACAGCTACTATCAAAAGTAAAAATCACCGCCCGGCGGGTGGGCGCACAGCTCCCCCCCGCCGGGCAAAATGGAATCCCAACAGAACGAGGAGGTCCCCATGAAATGCTTCGCCATTCTTCTGATGCTCCTTCTGCTGCTGACCGGCTGCGCCGTAGCCCCGGCGCAGGAAAGCACCGCTCCCAGCACTACCCTGCCCGCCCAGACGGAGCCCTCCACGGCTCCCGGCACCGCATCGGCAACGCCCGGGGACCTTCCGACCGCCCTGCCCTGGAGCGTGCCGGAGGCTGAATCCTTATCCTACGAGGATTATTTTGCACAGGTCCGGGCCTTCGACGGGCCTTACGGCGTTGATACCGATTTTGCGCTGGAACCGAAGGGCGAACGGCTCTACATCACCCAGCGCTCCACCAACGCCACCTTCCTGATTGGCAAGTCAGACGACTACGGCTATCTGGTTGACGGCAAGAACCCGCTGGACTGGATCTGCGACACCGAGAAAATGTACGGCATTCTGGAGGGGAAACTGGTGTGCTTCGACTATCTTTCCCGGGAACTGACCGTTCTCTACGAGCAGGACGGAGAAGTGATCCTCCCTTCGGACCTGCTCTATCAGCGGGAGTGTCTGTTCTTCGTGGCCGGAGAACCCACAAGGGGCTTCACCATTTACCGCCTGTACCTGCCGGACGGCACGCTGGATGCGCTGAAAACAAAAATTCCCGTCTACTGTCTGGTGCAGGAGGTCACGGATAACCCCTACTACATCAACAGCTTCTCCTTTGAGCTGTACACCGGCTCCGACAAGCAGCAATCCTTCGCCATTCGGCTGCTTTGTGCGGACAACGAGACCGTTCAATGGTGGGAATACAACCACGATTTTTGGGACTTATACGCCGAAAACGCCTCCAATTTGAAAGAATCCCCCATTCTCAGGGAATTTTACGAGGATGCGCCCGAGGAGCGCTGGCCCGGCCCGGAGGATATTCGCCAGAGGCTGACCGTCAGCCTGTCCAACCAGGGTCTCAAGCCCTACACCGTCTACACGCTCCGGGGCTCCACACTGACCTCCGAGGAATGGAACGGCTACGGCTAAACTGCAAAAACGCCCCTGAAACCGAACGGTTCAGGGGCGTTTTCTTGCTTTTTACGCCTTTTCCACAGCGGCAACGGCGTCCTTCAAAATGCCGGTGTCCACAGTTTCCATAAGTCCATGGTCGCAGGCCTGGGCCACTGCCGGGTCAATGGGTAGGCGAGCCAGAATGGGCAGGTTGAATTCCTCCGCTACCTTGTCCAACTTGCTCTCACCAAACACGCTGATCTTCTTCCCGCAGTCCGGGCAGGTCAGGTAGGCGTAGTTCTCCACGAAGCCCAGCACGGGAATGTGCATCATGTTGGCCATCTTCACGGCCTTGGTCACGATCATGCTCACCAGGTCCTGGGGGCTGGTGACGATGACCACGCCGTCCACCGGCAGGCTCTGGAACACGGTCAACGGCACGTCGCCGGTTCCGGGAGGCATATCCACGAAGAGATAATCCACATCCTCCCAGATTACATCCGTCCAGAACTGCTTCACCGCTCCGGCGATCACCGGTCCACGCCAGACCACCGGGTCGGTGTTGTTGTCCAGCAGCAAATTGATGGACATGACCTGAATGCCCGTCCGGGTCAGGGCTGGGTACAGTCCCTCCTGGCTGGCTCCCTGGCACTGCTCCACACCGAAGGCCGTGGGCACGGAGGGGCCGGTGATGTCGGCATCCAGAATGCCCACCCGTTTGCCCTGTCGGGCCATGGCCACGGCCAGCATGGAGGTGACGGTGGATTTGCCCACGCCGCCTTTGCCGGAGACCACGGCAATGATCTTGCCAACCTTGGATTTGGCGTTAGGCTTCTCCAGGAAGCTCTCCTTCTTGCGTTCGCTGCAGTCAGAGCCGCAGGATTCGCAATTTCCGTTGCAAGAACTCATTTCTCTCGCTCCTTATGATATTTTTCCTTCATTATAAAGTACTTTGGCCGGCCTGTCAACCTTCTCCGGCTTTTTCCCATTCCTCCATCATGGCAAGCAGCGCTTCCTCTGCACTTTCCTTCTCCGCCAGCAGTCGGGTCAGCTCCTGATAGTCGGAAGCCGCCGCTTCGATGGCACTTTCCAGGGCGGCAATTTCCTTTTCTTTTGCCTCAATGTCCCGTTCCAGCTTCCGCAGGCGCTTTTCCTGGTCCTTGGATCCGTTTTTCGGCTTCTCTTTTTTGATTTTTGGGGCCGCCGCCACCGCCGGTTTGACTGCCGCCTCATGCTCCAGAATGGAGCGGTATTTGGCGTAGCCGCAGGGAAAATCCCGGATACGCCCGTCCTCCAGAAGCCAGATACGCTCGGCAAATTTCTCGATAAAGTATCGGTCGTGGGACACGAACAGCAGCACGCCGTCGAATTCCTCGATAGCGGCCTCCACCCATTCCCTCGACGCAATGTCCAGATGGTTTGTCGGCTCGTCCAGGATCAGCAGATTGATCTTCTCGTCCATGAGCATACACAGCCGCAGCCGGGACTGCTCCCCTCCGGACAGATTGCCCACCTGCTTGAAAACGTCCTCCCCCTGAAAGAGGAACGCGCCCAGCCGGTCCCGGGCCACCTGAGGGGTGCAGTTTTTCTCATAGAGCATGGTGTCATACAAGGTCCGCTCCGGGTGGTCAAAGTGGATGATCTGGGGCAGATATCCCCACTTTACCGTAGGGCCAAAGGCGATTTTCCCCTGGCAACTCTCTTTACCCAGCAGGCAGTTGATGAACGTAGTTTTGCCCGTGCCGTTGTCGCCCAGCAGGGCGATGCGTTCGCCGCCCTCTACCCGCAGATTCACGTCCGAGAACAGAGTCCGGTCCCCGAAGGATTTGGAGACATTTTTCATGGTAAACACAACGTCGCCGCTAAAATCCTTCTCCCCGAAGCTGGCGCTCATGGTCCGCTCCTTCTGGGGGCGCTTCGTTTTCTCGATGCGCTCCATCCGGTGCTGAATGGACATGGCCCGCCGGTACAAGGTCCGGTTGTTGATGCCCCAGCCCTTCATCCGCTCCACGGTGTAGCCCAACTGCTTTAGCTTGGCCTGCTCCTGCTGGTATTGCTTCATTTGCAGGTCGAACCGGGCCTGCTTTTCCTCCATGTAGAAGGAATAGTTGCCGGAATAGTATTCCCCGTGGCCGTCGGTTATTTCCACCACACGCTCGGCTACCTGGTCCAGGAAATACCGGTCGTGGGAAATGGCCAGGACCGTGCCCTTGAAGCCCTTGATATAGGTTTCCAGCCACTCCACGCTGTTCAGGTCCAGATGGTTGGTAGGCTCGTCCAGCAGGAGAATGTCTGTTTTTTCCAGCAGCAGACGGGCCAGGTTCATCCGGGTCTTTTCGCCGCCGGAAAGGCTGTCGAATTCCTGCTGCCGCTGGGCGGGGGTGATTGCCAGGCCGTTGCAGATTTTTTCAATGTCCACGTCCATGGTGTAGCCGCCCTCGGCCTGGAAGCGGTTGGTCAGGACGTCGTACCGGGCCAGCTGTTCCTTGGTGGCCCCCTGCTCCATGTCCTTTTCCAGGGCCGCCAACTTCTCCCCCACGCTCAGAGCCTCGGAAAAGGCCGAGCGCAGCACGTCCTCCACGGTGTAGCCCGCCGGGAAGTGGGGGATCTGGGAGATAAGGCCCAGGCGCTTATTGGGATTTACATAAACTTCTCCGCCATCGTAGTCCATTTCCCCGGTGAGAATTTTGAAAAGCGTGGTTTTTCCGCAGCCGTTCCGGCCAAGAATGGCCACCCGCTCCCCCTCCTGTACCTCGAAGGTCAGGCCGTCCAGCAGATTTTCTCCGATGACGAAGAATTTTTTCAGGTCTTTGACCGCAATATCAATCATGTTCCGTCTCCAACTGTGCCTCCAGCGCCGCCAATTCCTCCCGGGTGTACAGCAGGCTCAGGGCCTGCACCAGGCCGTTGGGGCTGAGATGCTCCGGCAGCGCCAGTTTTTTCATCAGTTTCTTTCGTTTTTCCGAGGCATTGGCCCCGCCGGACAGGCCCAGTTCAAACAGATCTTGTTTGGTAATGGGCTGTTCGGCAGGCGTGTCCTCACCCAGAATCGTTGCCCCCGCCCGTTTCAGGCAGGCCAGGAGAATTTCCGGGGTCATCCCCTCCACCCCCAGCTTGCCCTCTTTTCCGGGGGCGGATTTCCGCCGCTCTTTCCCGGGAATGTCGGGAATATAGGCGTGTTTCAGGTATTTTTCTGGGATGGCCCCCTTCAGAAAGTTCCGTATCACGAACCCTGCCCCGTCGGAGTCCGTAAAGACGATGAGTCCCCGCTGCTCCGCCACCCGGCGCAGCAGGTCCATCTGGGCCTTGTCTTTTCGGATGCCGAAGCCGTTGGTCTCGAAAATCGGGGCGTCCACCACCTGAGAAAGGGTATTCTTGTCGTAGCGTCCCTCCACCACGATGGCTTCCCGGATTTTAACCATGGCGGGCCTCCTGGGAAAGCCGCAGCACCAGCAGTTCCAGCAGCCGTTCCTTTTCGTCATAAGAAGTTTTCATGGCATAGTCCGTTTCCAGCACCAGTTCCGCCGCTTTCCGGTAAAATTCCTTGGAAAATTTCCGGCAGGTCCCCAGAGCCAGTCGGGCCGGATAGCTGGCCACGCCGCACAGGCGCATCACGTCGCCCTCTCCGCCGCCGCTTTCCTGGATGCTCCGGGCTGTGTTCAGCCGCCGGAAATAGCTGCCTACGGCGCCGAGAATGGCGATTGGCTCCTGCTGCATTTTGAAAAGCTGCTGGAGTTTTAAGAGCGCTCCACCGAAATTCCCGGCGGCCATCAGGTCTGTCATCTGGAACACCACTGCATCCAGCACCGGCTCCGTGACCGCATCGATGTCCGCTTTGACAATCTCCTCCGCACCGGAGTATGCCGCAATTTTCGCAATTTCCCCGGACAGGGCCGTCATGGTTCCGTCGGTCAGGTCGATGAGATACCCGGCCAGCTGCTGAGAAATCACTTTTCCACGGGCGGAAAAATGCCGTGTCACCCAGCTGACGAGTTCCCGCCGGTCCTGCTTGGGAAACTCCACCAGCTTTGCGTGCTTGGAGACCGCTTCCCACAGCTTTTTGTATCGTTTATCCGGCTTCCAGGGGGTGGTCTCGTAGGTGAACACCAGGGTACAGTAGTCCGGCAGGTCATTGAAAATGGCCCCCATCCGCTCCCGGCTTCCCTCGTCCATGGAGAAAAAGTCCACTTCGTCAACCACGGTCATGGTCTGCTCCGCCATCATGGGCAGAGCCTCCACTGCCTCGGAAAGGGCATCCATGGAAAAAGTCTCCGGATTCAATTCATGGAAATTGAAGGATTCCGTCACTTCGTCTATGGCCAGCTTCTTGAGTCGGTCCAGATAGTAGTGCATCAGGAACACTTCCTCCCCGTAGAACACATAGGCCCCACGGGTGTCCTTCCGGCTCAGTGCCGTCTTCAATTCCTGCAACCCCTGATTGGGCTCCTGTTTCTTCGCCATAGCCTACCCCCGGATAATAATGGTCCCGTTCTGGTCGGTCCGCAGGACCGTACAGCCGTATGCCGCCAGCCGGTCCAGAACGGTCTGATCCGGGTGGCCGTAGCGGTTGTTTGCCCCCACGCTGATAACGGCGCAAAGGGGCCGTGTTGCAGAGAGCAGCGTCTCCCCGGTGGAGGTATCGGAACCGTGATGCCCCACCACCAGATAGTCTAAATTCGGCAGCCCCGCCGCCACCAGGGCATTCTCCCCGGCCACCGTCCGGTCTCCGGTTATGAGTATAGCACGTTTTCCCGGCTGAAACAAGACGCTGAGGCTCTTTTCGTTATCCGTTCCGGATGTCAAACCGGGAAAAACCGTGATTTTGCAGTCTGCAAAGGTGATTTCGGTTCGTTGGGTGATGAGAACATCCGTATCCGCAATACCGTAAGTCTCCCCGATGGGCATCCGCCCCGCCAGCAGGGCCGCGCCGTTTATGTGGTCCGCATCCGGATGGGTCAGAATCATACCGTCGATCCGGAAAATACCGATAGAATAGAGATACTCCATGGCCGCATCGGCGCTTTTCTGCCCGGTGCTGCCGCCGCAGTCCACCAGATAGGTCCGGCCAGCCGATTGCAGCACCACGCACTGGCCCTGGCCTACATCCAGCACCGTCACCCGGTAATTTTCACCCAGGGGCGTGAGCCAGCTGAAAGCAATGGCAATCGCCAGCGCCAGAGCGCAGGCCCCGGCATAAACCACAGGCCGCCGTCTGTGCCACAAAAATACCGCCAGCAACATTCCGGAAAATCCCAGCCACAGGGCAATGGGCAGGCTCCGGGTGTACACCGCCGCCAATGGGAAAGCTGAAAGCCCACGGACCAGGGCTATGAAATAGCGCAGAAGCAAGCCGGTCAGGAAAGCGGCGATTTTTCCCAACGGCAGCCAGATGGCCCCCAGCAGGATGCTCAGAAGAATGCCGTAGAAGGCGAAACTCACCGCCCAAAGACCCAGCAGGTTCGTGAGGAACCCAATAAGGCTCACCTCGCCGAAGTACAGGGCGCACAACGGCACGGAGAACACGCCGGCCCCCATGGTCACGGACACGGAGCCGTAAAAATAGGCCAGGCATTTCCGTGCAAATTTCTGTTTCGGGAAGTATTTTCCCTGGAAATACCGGAAAATTCTCTGGGAAAATGCCAAAATTCCCGCCACGCTGCCCACGGAAAGCTGAAAACTCAGGGACCGGACGGCGTAGGGATTTCCAAGCAAAATACACAGCACCGCAAAGGCCAGAGCCGTAGGCGGGTCGTACTCCCGGTGGACCACCCCGGCCAGCAGCATGAGAGAGACCATAATGGCCGCACGAATGGCCGACGGGGTGGCCCCCGCCATCAGTACAAACAAAAGCATCACCGGCAGGCACAGGAAAATCGCCAGATTCTTCCGCCGCCCACACAAAACCAGCAGCAGGACACAGAGAACGGAAACGTGCAGGCCGGACACCGCCACCACATGGCGGACCCCCGTGCGCTTCAGGGCCACATTCAGGCTGTCCGGTACGTCCATGGTGTCCCCCAGCAGTAAGCCACGGGCCAGTGGTGCCGTATCGGACGGGAAAACCTCGTCCAGCAGGTCCAGAATGGTGCTTCGCAGGCGGGTATGCAGCGGAACGACTGCAGTCGGTCCCTCCGTCAGGCCGCCCACCGGGGAGGCCGTTAAAAATTCGCCCCGTCCGGCGTAATTTCCGGTCGCATCCCGGCGGAGCCGGAACCGGCCGGAATAGGTGGTCCCGGCTTTCAGCTTTTCCCCGGAATAGAGGAAAAGCCGCACGGTGGCGCGCCCCTCCTCCGCTTCCAGGCGGCAGCGCACCGACTGTCCGGTGGCCGTAGCCCGACTGTCCTCCAAAAAGGTCACCGTCCCGGCCACCGTCCGACCGTCCAGAGCCTGCACATCCCGCAGGCCCAATTGATAGATGGAAAACCAGAGGCTCCCGGCCAGAATCCCGATGAGAACGGTCAAAAAGATTCGTCTGAACTCGTTCTTTTTCCAGAAAACCAGGAGGAAAAGGCCTAAAAGGCCCAGGGCAGTAGCCACCGACCACAGAGGCAGATAGGCCCACAGGGTGCAAAGGCCGCAGAATCCCAGAGTAAACCACGCAAGATACCGCATTGCTTTCCCTCCTCTCTCTTTTTTGAAAATGGGCGCCGTCAGAAACGGCGCCCATCGGGGTTTAATTCAGCTTTTGGGTCACAAAATCGTCCACCTGAGCCAGCGCATCGTCCAGCTTCAGCAGGTCCTTGCCGCCGCCCATGGCGCAGTCGGGTTTGCCGCCGCCGCTGCCGCCGCATACGGAAGTGACCTTCTTCACCAGGTCCCCGGCTTTCAGGCCGCGGGCAATGGCATCCTTACCGCAGAGGGCCACGAAGGTGATCTTGCCGTCGTTGATGCAGGACAGCACCGCCGCCAGGTCGGAGTCCTTGGAGCGCATATGGTCGCCCATCTGCCGCAGCTTGTTGGCGTCGGCCTCCGGCACCACAGCAGTCAGCACATGGATGCCCTGCACGTCCTTGGAGCTCAGCAGGAACCGGTCGGCCTCACCCACGGTCTCCCGATTGCGGATAGCTTCCAGAGTCTTTTTCAGGTTCCGGATCTCCTCCACCTGGCCATGGAGCCGGTCGATGAGCTCCTCCGGCTTGGCTTTCAGCATTCCGGAAGCGGCGTACAGAAGCTGACGGTTCCGCTCCATATCCTGCAGGCACACCTTACCGGTGATGGCTTCAATACGGCGGACGCCGGAAGCCACGCTGCCCTCGGTTTCGATACGGAAAGGTCCGATCTTGGCGGTATTGTCCAGATGAGTACCGCCACACAGCTCCACAGAGTAGCCGCCCATGTTGACCACCCGGACCATATCGCCGTACTTCTCGCTAAAAAGAGCCGTGGCTCCCAGCTTCTTTGCCTCGTCAATGGGCATCTGCCGGGTCTCGATGGGGTAACCCTCCAGAATGGCGTTCTGAACGATGGAATCCACCCGGGCCAGTTCTTCAGGAGTCAAGGCCGCATAGTGGGTGAAGTCGAAGCGCAGCCGGTCCGGCTCCACCAGGCTGCCTGCCTGATGGACATGGTCGCCCAGCACGCTCTTCAAAGCCTTCTGCAGCAGGTGGGTAGCGGAGTGGGCACGCATGAGGCCCTTCCGGCGCTCCACGTCGATAGAGGCGCAAACCACATCGTCCACCTTGATGGAGCCCTTGCTGAGAACGCCGTAGTGCAGGAACTTGCCACCCTTATCCTTCAGCACGTTGCTGACCTCAAAACGGCTGTCGCCGATCAAAATCACGCCCTGATCGGCAGTCTGGCCGCCCATTTCCGCATAGAAGGGGGTCCGGTCCAGAACCAGGATGCCCTTCTCGCCGCCGGCGATGGCACCGGCAACCTCGTCGCCTACGCACACGGCCAGGACCTTGGCCTCGCAGCTGTTGCGCTCATAACCAACGAAAGTGGTGGGCGTGTTGTCCAGGCCCAGGTCAATGCCGGACCAGGCCAGATCGCCCAGGGCCTTTCGGGCCTCCCGGGCGCGGACCTTCTGCTCCTCCATGAGCTTGGCAAAGGCATCCTGATCCAACGTCATGCCCTCGTCCTCCACCATTTCGGCGGTCAGGTCCACAGGGAAGCCATAGGTATCATACAGCTTGAAGGCATCGGCGCCGGAGAACTGCTTCTCGCCCCGCTCCTTGTGTCCGGCCAACATCTCAGAGAAGATACGCATACCGCCGTCGATGGTCCGGGTGAAGTTCTCCTCCTCCACCTTGACCACCTTGGTGATATAGCCTGCCCGCTCCCGCAGGTAGGTGTAGTGATTTTCGTTTTCGTGGATGACCGTCTCCACCACCTCGTACAGGAAGGGACGGTCCACACCCAACAGCTTGCCGTGACGGGCAGCCCGCCGCAGCAGACGGCGCAGCACATAGCCCCGGCCCTCGTTGCTGGGCAGCACACCGTCGGCGATCATGAAGGTGCTGGCGCGGATGTGGTCGGTGATGACCCGCAGGCTCACGTCGGTCTTGTGACTCTGGCCGTAGGAGGCGCCGGTGATCTCCGTGACCTTGTGGGTAATGTTCATAACGGTGTCCACGTCAAAGAGGCTGTCCACGTCCTGACAGACAACGGCCAAACGCTCCAGGCCCATGCCGGTATCGATGTTCTTCTGCTTCAACTCGGAATAGTTGCCGTGTCCGTCGTTGTCGAATTGGGAGAACACGTTGTTCCACACTTCCATATACCGGTCGCAGTCGCAGCCAACGGTGCAGGTGGGCTTGCCGCAGCCGTATCTTTCGCCCCGGTCATAGTAGATTTCGGAGCAGGGGCCGCAGGGACCGGAGCCATGCTCCCAGAAGTTGTCCTCCTTGCCGAAGCGGAAGATGCGGTCGGCGGGGATGCCCACTTCCTTGTTCCAGATGTCAAAGGCCTCGTCGTCCTTCTCATAGATGGACGGGTACAGCCGGTCCTCCTCCAGGCCCACCACCTTGGTCAGGAATTCCCAGCTCCAATGGATGGCTTCCCGTTTGAAGTAGTCACCGAAGGAGAAGTTGCCCAGCATCTCAAAATAGGTACCGTGCCGGGCGGTCTTGCCGATGTTCTCGATGTCGCCGGTGCGAATGCACTTCTGGCAGGTGCAGACCCGATGCCGGGGCGGTTCCACCTCGCCCTTGAAGTAGGGCTTCATGGGGGCCATGCCGGAATTGATCAGCAGCAGACTTGCATCGTTCTGCGGGATCAGGGAGAAGCTGGGTAGGCGCAGATGACCTTTGCTCTCAAAGAACGACAGGAACATTTCCCGCAGTTCGTTGACGCCGTAAGCTTTGTGACTCATGTTCGATTACCTCCAAAAATTCAAAGACAAAAACCTCGCCCCTAAAAATAGGGGCGAGGTGAATCGCGGTACCACCCTAATTACCGGAAAAACTCCGGCATCTCGGCTGCTCTGTAACGGGAGCGTCCCGTCCCGGTCCTCCCGGGCGACTTGGAAGTGGCGTGCGTGGCTCTTTTACCGGGGGCTTTCACCGCCTCCCCCTCGCTTCTGGGCAAAGAACCACGCTTGGTTTCCGCATTGTCTTTTTTCTTATCGGCACTATTTTACCACAAAATGTACCGTTGTCAATGGGTTTTTCCGAAAAACTACACCCGATCTTCCAGCCATTTTTTCATATCCAGCCGTCCTTCCTCGCTCATGGGGAAGGTGGCCGAATCCTCCATGGTGCTTTTCTCATAGCACCACGGACCATGCCAGCACTCCACGAAAATGGAACTGGCCTCCATGTCCACCTCTTTGGGGTTCTTCATAATGACATTGGGCACCGCCCGGAAGCGAAATGCCTGCCAGGACCCGGTAAAGATGTTGTTCATGGCGAAGGTGTGGAGGGTGGGCAGGAAAATATCCACCATTTATTCTGCCACCAATGCTTCCATTTCGTCCAGCAGGGAGTCGAACAGGGCGATGGCCTGGTTCACCGGCTCCACGCTCTCCATATCCACACCGGCCCCACGAAGCAGGTCCAGAGGAGACTTGGAGCAGCCGCCGGACAGGAAGCCCAGGTAGTCCTTTACGGCGCTTTCGCCTTCCCGGAGGATGCGGCGGGACAGAGCAATGGCGGCAGAGTAGCCGGTGGCGTACTGGAATACATAGTAGTTGTAATAGAAGTGCGGGATCCGTGCCCACTCCATGGCGATCTCGTCGTCCACCACCATATCCGGGCCGTAGTACATCTCGTTCAGGCGGCGGTACTCAGCGCAGAGCACGTCGGCAGTCAGAGTCTTGCCCTCGGCGGCCAGCTTGCCCATGAACAGCTCGAACTCGGCAAACATGGTCTGGCGGTACAACGTCCCCTTGAACTGGTCCAGGAAGTGGTTGATGAGATAAGCCCGCTCCTTCCGGTCCGTGGTCTTGCCCAGCAGGTACTCCATGAGCAATGCCTCATTGCAGGTGGAGGCCACCTCGGCCACGAAGATCTTATAGCCTGCATCCAGCGGGTTCTGGGTCTTGTTGGAGTAGTAGGAATGGAGGGCGTGGCCCATTTCGTGGGCCAGGGTGAACTGATTGTCCAAAGTACCGGTGTAGTTCAGCAGCACATAGGGATGGATGTCCGCACCGGCGGAGTAAGCGCCGCTGCGCTTGCCCACGTTGGGGTACACATCGATCCAGCGATTCTCGAAGCCGGATTTCAGCACCTTCCGATAGTCCTCGCCCAGGGGGTACAGGGCATCATACACGGTCTTTTTGGCCTCGTCGATGGGGATGTGACGGTCCACACCGGCCACCAGCGGAGTGTAAATATCATAGAAGTGCAGCTCGTCCACGCCCAGCAGCTTCTTGCGGAGCCGCACATACCGGTGCATCTTATCCAGATTCTGATGGACCGCCTCGATGAGGTTGTAGTACACAGAAGTAGGCACGTTGGTGGCGTCCAGCGCCGCATCCAGGGAGAAGGGGTATTTCCGGGCATCGGAATTGAATTTCAGCACCTTGGCCTGACCGTTCAGCAGGGCCGCAGAGGTGTTCTTGCTGGCGGCGTAGGTGTGGTACAGGTTCTCGTAAGCGCTCTTACGCAGTTCCCGGTCAGCGCTTTCCTCATAGAGCACGAAGTTACCGCTGCTCAGGGGATGGGCCTCGCCCTTGCCATCCACAGCATCCGGGAAGGTCATGTCAGCGTTGGTGAAGGCGCCGAAGATATTGTCGGGGGTGTCGGCCATTTCTCCGGCGGCGGCCAGCAGCTTCTCTTCGGCGGGAGAAAGGATATGGGCCTTCCGGCGGCGGGCATCGGTCAGATACCGGCGGTAGCGCTCCAGACCGGGGCAGGCGGCGTACAGAGCCTCCATCTGCTCATCGCTGAGGGCCACCAGTTCCGGGGTCTCAAAGCTGGTGGCAGCGCTGAGGGCCACGGCCTCGGACATAAACTTGCCGTTCATGGCCTGATAGACGGTGTTGCGGGTATCCTCGTCGGCCTTCCGGGAAGAATAGTTGCCCAGCCGACCCAGCTTCACATGGACCTCCTCGGTTTTGGTGAGGTAAGCGTAGAGGTCATCGGCGTTGGACAGCTTTCCGGCATAGGAAGCCAGCTCGGCAGTGTCGGCCTTCAGAGTGGCCAGGGTCTCCTCCCAGAGGGCGTCGGTGGCGTACAGGTCCTCGGTGGCCCAGGTGTCGGCCTTGGCCAGATCGGCACGGGTCAGGAGTTTTTTGGTTTCGGACATGAATGAAATCCTCCTTACATTTTTCTATTGCTATCATACCATTTTTTTGCTCCGACTGCAATATGCAATTTCCCGCAAATTTCCCTCTTGTAATTTCTTCAAAGCGAGGGTATAATAGCAGGAGAATTGCAATAGGAGGTCCTATTATGGCTGCCAAAATCGAAAAAGAAACCATCATCGGCGACGTGCTGGACATTGCCCCCCACAGCGCCCCGCTGTTCTTCGCCATCGGTATGCACTGCCTGGGCTGCCCTTCCTCCCGGGGAGAGACCGTTGAGGAGGCCTGCATGGTCCACGGCATTGATTGCGACGCCTTCCTGGAACAGCTGAACCACTTCCTGGAAGCCTATGAAGCCGACCAGGCGGAGAAAGCTCAGAACGCCTGAGTTCCCCCACCCACTTCGCCATCCCGGCCCGCCGGGATGGCATTTTTTTGGAGGAAAGCCTATGACCCTTTCGGACCGGCTGGAAGCCTGTATATCTTATGTAAACCAAAATGACCGTGTAGCCGACATTGGCTGCGACCACGGCCTTCTGGGCATTGCCCTGCTGGAACGGGGCATCGCCCGGTCCGTCATTGCCGCCGATGTGGGGGAAGGTCCCCTGAGCGCCGCAAAAGCCAACGCCCAGCGCCACGGCCTGGCCGGAAAAATGACCTTTTTCCTGTCCGACGGCGTAGAAAAAATTCCAAGGGATTTTGATACCTTGGTCTGCGCCGGAATGGGCGGGGACACCATGATCCATATTCTCTCCAGCGCGCCCTGGCTGAACGATGACCGCCACCGGCTCATTCTCCAATGTCAGTCCAAGCGGCCGGAACTGCGGCGGTGGCTTTATGAGCATGACTACGCCATTTCCCGGGAAACTCTGGCCCAGGACGGAAAATTCCTCTATACCGTCATGGAGGTCAGGCCTGGAAATATAAACTTCACCCCGCTGGACACCTATCTTTCCCCGGCTCTGCGGGAATGCGGCTCTCCCCTGCTGCGGCCCTTCTGCACCCGGCTTCTGGAAGGACTTTCCAAGTCTGCCGCCGGACTGTCCCACCGTGGCGAGCGGGATGTGGAACTGGAAGCCGTTCTGGCGGAACTTACCGAATTTAAGGAGACATTGTGATGATAACCGTTGGCGAAATTCTGGATTTTGTAGAAGCCCTGGCCCCGGAATCCATGAAAATGGATTGGGACAATGTCGGACTGCTGCTGGGCAGCCGGACGAAACCCGTGACGAAAATTCTGGTGGCCCTGGACCCCTTCGAGGACGTGGCCCGGGAGGCCACGGATTGGGGGGCCGAATTGATCGTCACCCACCACCCCCTGTTTTTCCGGCCTGCCCGAAATCTGACCGATGAGACCGGTGTGGGCCGCACGGCCCTGCTGCTGGCCGCCAATGGCATCAGCGCCATCAACGCTCACACCAATCTGGACTGCGCCCCAGACGGGGTCAACGATGTGCTGGCCCGGACGTTGGGACTGGAAAATATCCGCATCATCACCCCCTCCGGAGTCACGGAGGACGGCCGGGAATGGGGGCTTCTGCGCATGGGCACCGTCCCGGAGCAGTCTCTGGATGCGTTTCTCTCCACCGTCAAGACCGCTTTGCACTGCCCCGGCCTGCGCTATGCCCAGGGCGGAAAAAGCGTCCACCGGGTGGCCGTAGGCGGCGGAGCCTGTGCCGATGAGATGGCCGAAGCCCTTGCCGCCGGGTGCGACACCTTCGTCACTGCCGACGTGAAGTACAATCAGTTCTGGGATGCCGCCGATTCCGGCCTGAACCTCATCGATGCGGGACATTTTTATACAGAAACCCCCGTCTGCAGCTATCTGGCAGAAAAATTGCGTGCCGCTTTCCCGGCGGTTTCTGTGAAAATCTCCCAAAGTCACCAGGACTGCATGAAATTCTTCTGAAAATCGGTTGATTTTCCAGCAGGACCATGCTAGAATAAGATGAATAGTTTCGGCGCAACGCCGTGATACAAGAAGGGAAGATATTACCATGTCCGGACATTCCAAGTGGCATAACATTCAGAAAACCAAGGGCGCACAGGACGCCAAGCGGGCAGCAGCCTTCACCAAGATCGCAAAGGAAATGATCGTGGCCGTGAAAGAAGGCGGCGGCTCCATTGATCCCGCCAACAACTCCCGTCTGGCCACCGTCATCACCAAGGCCAAGGCCGCCAATATGCCCAATGATAACATCAAGCGGGTGCTGGAGCGGGCCGCCGGTGCAGGCAGCGGCGAAAACTACGAATCCATCAACTACGAGGGCTACGGCCCCGGCGGCGTGGCCGTCATCGTGGAGACCATGACCGACAATCGAAACCGGACCGCCGGTTCCGTCCGTCACCACTTTGACAAGTACGGTGGAAACCTGGGTGCCAACGGCTGCGTCAGCTGGTCCTTCGACAAGAAGGGTGTGCTGGTCATCGATAACGAGGACGGCGACCTGGACGAGGACACCGTGATGATGGACGCCATGGACTGCGGTGCCGATGATTTTGAGCCCGATGAGGACTGCTTCACCATCTACACCACCCCCGACGATTTTAACGCCGTGGCCGACGCCATGAGCGCCAAGGGCTATCAGTTTGCCTCCGCTCAGATCGAAATGGTCCCGCAGAATTATGTAAAGCTCTCCGAAGCCGACGCCGCCAACATGGAGAAGATGCTGGACCTGTTCGAGGACGACGACGACGTGCAGAACGTGTGGCATAACTGGGATAACTAAGAATTGTATCCTTGAGAGTTACTTTGGGGTAGTTGGTTTTTAGAACCAATTGCCCCAATTTTTTACGTTTTTGCCGTGAGGTCCAAGAGGTGGGGCATACTCCTATTATACACCGCTTTGGAGGTTTCCACAAAGTAAGGGATGGTCTCATCTGAAAGACCTGCTTCCCCAGTCTGGCAAACTTCAAAAGGAATGTCGCAAGAAGATTCAATAACCAACGGGACTCCGTAATCCGGAGCCCCGCAGTTTGTTTTGGCAAGGTACTTCTGATTGTATGTTTACGAAATAGACGAATCTTAGCAAAGCCGGGCAGGTTTTTTCTTGCATTTTTCGGCAAAACGTGCTATGGTTAAGAAAATCATTTTGGAGGCGAGGGCAATGAAACGCTGTGCCTATGTAAACGCCGTTCTGTTGGACGGCACGGAAAATATGGAGCCGAAAACCGGACTTGTGCTGTTCACGGAGGGAGAAATGATCTCCGCCATCGTCCCGGCAGAAAAAGCGGACCTGACCGGCTGCGAAATCGTGGACCTGAGTGGAAAATACCTGCTTCCGGGGCTGATCAACCTGCACGTCCACCTGCCCGCCAGCGGGATGCCCAAGAAGAAAGAGTCGGACCCCAGGCAGTTGGTCCGGTTGATGACCTCCAATGGGCTTCTGGCCTCCTTCGGCAAGAAGCTCTGCGCCGGATATGCCAAGCAACAGCTGCTCAGCGGAACCACGACCATCCGCACCGTAGGCGGCGTGGCCGACTGGGACACCTGGGTCCGGGACGGCGTGAATGCCGGAAAGCTGGACGGTCCCCGGGTGCTGGCGGGAAATATGGCCATTTCCGTACCGGGGGGCCACATGGCCGGTTCTCTGGCCTACGAGGCCACCAGTCCGGAGGAGGCTGTTGATTACGTAAATCGTATTGCCGCCGAAAAGCCGGACCTCATCAAGCTGATGATCACCGGCGGCGTGCTGGACGCCAAAGTCAAAGGCGAGCCGGGGGTGCTGAAAATGCCGCCGGAAATGGTGAAAGCCGCCTGCGATACAGCCCACGCCAACGGTCTTGCCGTGGCCGCCCATGTGGAAAGCCCGGAGGGCGTCCGGGTAGCTCTGGAAAACGGTGTGGACACCATAGAGCATGGTGCAAAGCCGGATGAGGAAATTCTGCGGCTGTTCAAGGAACGCCATGCAGCTCTTGTGACCACCCTCTCCCCCGCCCTGCCCTATGCTCTGTTCGACCGGAGTGTCAGCCACGCTTCGGAAATGGCTCAGTTCAACGGCATGGTTGTCTTTCAGGGGATTCAGGCCTGTGCCAAAGCCTGCCTGGAGGCAGGCATCCCCGTGGGTCTGGGCACGGACACCGGATGCGCCTACGTGACCCACACAAGCACCTGGCGGGAGCCGCTG
This sequence comes from Clostridiales bacterium, assembly GCA_022770345.1. Lineage (GTDB taxonomy): Bacteria > Bacillota > Clostridia > Oscillospirales > Oscillospiraceae > Faecousia. The sequence continues at coordinate 18,028 of JALEII010000052.1, forward strand.
CTGTTTCAGAAGTACTGCGGCGTGAGCAACACGTTCGCCCTGTACACGGCCACGTTGGGCAATGCGAAAATCGCAAGAATCGACAATATGACCGGGTCCCTGGAGGTAGGCAAAGCGGCGGACATGATCGCCGTGGAGAAGAATCCTCTGGAGGACCTCCACGCCCTGCGGGATGTGAAGCTGGTGGTCGCCCGGGGCAAACGCTACAGCCACCCCAAGGTCAAGCGGAGTCCGCGGGTCGAAGAAGAATTGGATAAATTTATGTAAACCAGTCAGGGCAAGTGCAGCGTGTTCGAG
>JALEII010000104.1 GCA_022770345.1 Clostridiales bacterium
GTATTGGTGGAGCCTACCGGCTCGTTGCGGACGTAAATGGGTCCGGTGGTCTGGATGTCGGCCAGCCGGTGATGATCGATAATTTCCAGGATTTCCGCTTCTTCCAGACCGGGGACGGACTGGGCGGCCTCGTTGTGGTCCACCAGCACCACCCGCTTGCGTCTCGGCTGGAGCAGATGATACCGGGTCAGCACACCCACGACTTTTTCGTTCTCGTCCAGAATGGGATAGCAGGAGGCCCGGTGCTTCAAAACCTGGGCCCGGACCTCGTCCACCCGGTCCTCCAAGTGGAAGCACACCAGGTCGGCAGTCCGGCAGATACGGCCGATGGGGGCTGACTGGAACAGCAGCCGGGCGGCCCGATAGGCGTCATAGGGAGTGGAAATAATGCAGGTATCAGTCGGCTCGTGCCGGAAATCCTCCCCCAGCTCCGCCTGGCAAAGCACCAGGGTGTTCACGTTCATGTTCAAAGCCCGGCGGATCATATCCGGCTGATGACCGCAGAGGACAATGTTATTTTTCCCGGAAAACAGCAGATTTTCCCGGCTCTGTGGCAAAGCAATGGCAATTTCCCCCGCCACGGTGTCCGCGGTCTCTCCGGCGTCGTTGAGAATTTTTCCTTCCAGCACGGAAAGCACGTTGAAAAGCGGCACTTCCTCCAATGCCCCGGTGCTGACCTGAGTCATGTTGTAGCTGGCCACGTCCTCCCGGGAAAGCATTCCGAACAGCGTGCCGTCGTCGTTGACCACCGGCACGGCGGTAATGCTTTTCTGCTGGCAGAGAATGTCCCAGGCCCGGCCCACGGTCACGGCGGGGCTTAAAAAGGGCGGCACGTCAAATTCCAGGTCCCGGACCTGGGTATACATATTATAGATACGCTTTGGAGGCGTAAAGCCGAACTTGTCCAGCACGATCTGGGTCTCGTCGGACACATGGCCCAGGCAGGCGGCCTCATATTCCCGGTCCCCCACGGCATTGCGCAGGGCGGCGTAGGCCATGGCAGCCACGATGGAATCGGTATCCGGGTTTTTATGCCCGGTCACATAAATAGGGTCCATAGGTTCCCTCCTTCTTATTCTTCCGCAATTTCTCCGGCAAGGCTCCGGGCGAAAACCGCCCGAATCTCCTCCGGGGCCATATTCTGACCAATGGCCCACATGAGTTTCGTCATGGCAGCCTCGGTGGTCATGTCCCGGCCCTGGATGACTCCCAACTCCAACAGCCTGCTGCCCACCTGGTAGACACCCAGGTTGGCACTGTCATAGAGGCACTGGGTAGTGACCACCACGGAAATGCCCGCATTCACGGCTTTCCGGATGCCGTCCAGCCCCTGATGGAGGATGTTCATGCCCCCCAGGCCGAAAGCCTCCATGACGATGCCCCGGTAGCCCATGTCCACCAGCGCATCAAAAATCTTCGGGGACAGTCCCGGCGTCAGCTTCAGAAGAAACACGTCGGAGCTGATGCGGGTATAAAGCTTTGCCTCCCCCCGGCGTCTGGGCAGGACGCTCTCGTCCACCCGAAGCCCCAAGCCGGTAACGGTGGCCGCATAGCGGGCATTGACGCTTTCAAAGGCATTGAAGCCCGTGGCCCGCAGCTTCACGGACCGGCAGCCCAGCATAACCTTCCGGTCGAAGGCCAGGAACACCCCCGGCTTCCCGGAAGCCGCCATGGCGAAGGCCGTTCGGAGATTGTCCGGCCCGTCGCTGAGCACGTCCGCCAGGGGCAGCTGGGACCCGGTGAACACCACCGGCACATCAATGTCGGGAAGCAGGAATGTCACGGCGGAGGCTGTGTAAGCCATGGTGTCCGTGCCGTGGGACACGACGATACCGTCGTAACCGCTGCGCAGGGTGAAAATGCTTTCGGCAATGAGAAGCCACTGCTCCGGAGTAATATTGGAGGAGTCCAGGCACAGAACGTCCCGCACGGTAATGTTATAATAGCTGCGAAGCTGGTTGACCTCCCGCTCCATGACCTCCGAGCGCTTGGGTTCCAGGCCGTCCGCTCCAGGCACCGAAGCAATGGTCCCGCCGGTAGTCAGCAGCAGCAGCCGCTTTTTTTCTTCCATAAAGGCCTCCCTGTCCGCAAAGAGAATTTCTCATGCTCTATTATAATGACGAATCCCGAAAATAGCAAGAAAAATCCGCAGGGAATCGCCGCTTCCCCTTGCATTTTGCCGCCGCTTGGGGTACAATACGCTTGAAACAGGCCGGAATATCCGGCGATTTGAAGGAGGAATCCCCATGAATGTACTGGTCACCGGCGGTGCCGGCTATATCGGCTCCCACACCTGCGTGGAGCTTTTGAACAGCGGCTACGGCGTCGTGGTCGTGGATAATCTGTGCAACGCCAACCCCAAGAGCCTGGACCGGGTCCGGGAGCTGACAGGCAAGGACCTGCGCTTCTACGAAGGCGACGTCCGGGACGAAGGGTTGCTGCGGAAAATTTTTGCAGAGAACGACATCGGGTGCGTCATCCACTTCGCCGGGCTGAAGGCCGTGGGCGAAAGCGTCGAAAAGCCCTGGGAATACTATAATAATAATCTGAATTCCACGCTGGTGCTGACCAAGGTCATGCGGGAGGTGGGGATGCAGAACATCATCTTCTCCTCCTCCGCCACGGTCTACACCGCCACCAACGAAATGCCCCTGCGGGAGACCAGCGTCACCGGCGGCTGCACCAACCCCTACGGCTGGACCAAGTACATGACGGAGCAGATTCTCTCCGGCATGAGCCACGCCGACCCCAAATGGAGCGTGTGCCTTCTGCGGTACTTCAACCCCATCGGCGCACACCCCTCCGGAAAAATGGGCGAGGACCCTCGGGGCATCCCCAATAACCTGATGCCCTACATCACCCAGGTGGCCATCGGCCGCCGGGACCACCTGAGCGTCTACGGCAACGACTACGATACCCCCGATGGCACCGGCGTCCGGGATTACATCCATGTGGTGGACCTGGCCAAGGGCCATGTGGCCGCCGTGAAGTACACCGTGGAGCATCAGGGCTGCGAGGTGTTCAATCTGGGCACCGGCGTTGGATACAGCGTACTGGATATGGTCAGGACCTTCGTGGAGGTCAACAACGTAAAGGTCCCCTACGAGATCGTAGGCCGCCGGGCCGGAGACATCGCCACCTGCTATGCCGACCCCACCAAGAGCCGGGAAATTCTCGGCTGGACCGCCGAGAAAGACCTGGCCGATATGTGCCGGGACTCCTGGCGCTGGCAAAGCCAGAACCCCATGGGATACGGAG
>JALEII010000041.1 GCA_022770345.1 Clostridiales bacterium
TGGTCCGCATCAGCAATTCCAGTGCTTGCAGATTACCGGCTGTCGTGCGTTTCATGCTTAAAAACTTCTTTCCTTCGCCGAATCGCCTGTTGATTAATTTCTCCCTGTCCCTGTTCAAAAAAAGCAGTACTATGTGGATGCGCTGTTTATCAAAGACGGCATTCATCGGAACCATGATGGGCAGCTGCTGTGGATGCGGGATTATATGCGCCCTATGATTGAAACGTTGGTATCCGGATTTGATTTGACACAAGTGAAAAAGGAGATCTGAGAATGCAAGCCATTCGACTGAAAAAGAGCATTTAATAAACCCCACCGGGGTGGACTTCACCGTCCTCCGGCTTTCTTGGAACTGCAGCGACGGCAAAAAGCAAACGGCCTATCAAATCGTTGCCGCCAATTCTGCAATCATTGCAGCAGGCGGATTCGCGTAAATCGAATGTGCGGATAGCAAAAAAGCGCCGTCTCGGGATCACTCCCAAGAGGGCGCTTTTCTGTTGTGGATCAGAGCGAACACTGCACGGCGAAGCCGCCGCTGAAGAAATAGGTGCTCGTCCAAACCTTGTTTGGTGGACTTGAAGGGATTCGAACCCTCGACCCCCACAATGCGAATGTGGTGCGCTCCCAACTGCGCTACAAGCCCATCTCACGACCCTTGCTATTATAGCGCCGGATCGTGGGTTTGTCAAGTCTCATTCTGGACCTGCTTTTCCCGGGTCGATTGCCGTTCGAAGGCGTGCATCCAGTCGGCGGCGTAGAAGTAGATGATGAACAGCACACTGCTGGCGAACCAGGTGATGGGGTAGGCCATGGAGACGGTGTGCAATTCATTGACGTGCTGCATGGCGATGGAGATGTAGGTGACCCGAAGCAAGCACCAACATCCCAGCATGATAAACATGGGCACGGTGGCCTTGCCTGCGCCCCGGAGAATGCCTGCAATGCAGTGGGACAGGGCCAACAGGCAATAGAACAGGCAGATGGTTCGCATATGGTTGGCACCGTAGGCCACTACCTCCGGGGAATCGTTGAAGACGGAGATCAGCTGAGGCGCCAGCAGGTAGGAGGCCACGCCGATGAGCTCTGCCATACTGACGCTGCAAATGACTGCAAAGCGGACGCCTTTTTTCACCCGGCCATACTGCTGGGCACCCAGATTCTGGCCCACGAAGGTGGACAGGGCCTGGGCAAAGCAGGTGATGGGCAGGAAGGCGAAGCCTTCGATCTTGGAATAGGATCCGCAGCCGGCCATGGCAGCCTTGCCGAAGCTGTTGATGTTGGTCTGGACAACCAGATTGGCCATGGCGATAACGCTGTTCTGCACGCCGGAGGGCAGGCCGTAACGGACGATGTCCTTGAAGCTGTCCCAATGATAGCGAATCTTCTTCAGCTCTACCCGATAGGATTCCTTTGTGGTCAGCAGCAGCCGGAAGCATAATAGGGCGCTGACGCCCTGGGAAATGGTGGTGGCGATGGCTGCAGACCCCACGCCCAAGCGGAATACCGCCACGAACAGCAGGTCCAGCACCACATTGACGAAGGACGAGAAAATCAGGTAGTACAGCGGGTGGCGGCTGTCGCCTACGGCGTGGAGAATGCCTACCATGATGTTATACATGACCGTGAAAATGGCTCCGCAGAAATAATAGCGGAAATAGGAAATGGACTGGGGCAGTACGTCCTCCGGGGTGTCCATCCAGCGAAGGATCGTCGGCGTGAAGGCCACGCCCAAAGCCGTCAGGAGAATGCCCGCTGTCAGGCCGAAGGCCACGTCCGTATGGATGGCCCGGCGCATGGAATCGTAGTCCCTTGCTCCGTAGCACCGGGCGATGATGACGCCGGCACCCATGGCTACGCCGTTGAAGAAGCCAATCATCATAAAAATGAGGCTGCCGGAGGAGCTGACCGCCGCCAGGGCGTTATCACCCAGGTAGTTGCCCACTACCCAGGAATCGAATGTGTTATAAAGCTGCTGGAACACGTTGCCCAGGAACACGGGCAGGGCGAAAAGCAGCATGCTTTTCCAAATGGAACCTTCCGTCAGCGAACTGCCGCTGGATCTCAAAACCATGCACTCCTTTCCAATTGTTGCAAATGCAACGATTGCTATTATACTCCGGATTTCGGAAATGTCAATAGGCGGGAGAAATGGGAATTTCCTGTTGAAAAACCGGCAGCGTTCTGGTATAATTCAAAATTGGTATTTCAGAAGAAAGAGGGAAGACCAATGGAAAAAAAGAAACACGGCGACCGGAGAGACGGCATCTGGCTCCGGGACTTGCCTGCAATGAACCAGATCATGCCCACCATCATGCCCAACCGGGCGGATAACGAGGCATACATCAACGTGGACGTGGACCTACGGCCCCTGGAGGCCTATCTGGCTAAGAAAAACGAAGGCCGAACCGAGGACAAGATCACGTTCTTCCATGTCATCACGGCGGCCATCGGCAAGGCGTTCGTCCTGCGGCCCCGGATGAATCGTTTCATCTGCAACCATAAGGTCTACCAGCGGCGGAATATCACCGTGGCCTTTGTGGTGAAGAAAAAGTTTGAGGACAAGTCCGAGGAAGGACTGGCCTTCCTGGAATTTGCGCCGGAGGACACCATTGACACCTTCCACGATAAGATCATGCACATCATCCATCAGACCCGCCGGAACGACATGAAGGACGCCTCCTCCGGGGCCATGGACGTGCTCATCAGTATGCCGCATTTTATGACTGTGGCGGCGGTGAAGCTCATCCGCTGGCTGGATCAGTTCGGTGTTCTGCCGGATTCCATCATCGGCTCGGACCCCAACCATGCGGCCATTTTGCTGAGCAATCTGGGCTCCATCGGCCTGGAGGGTGGCTATCACCATCTTGTGAACTGGGGAACCAACTCTTGCTTCGTGGTGGTGGGCAAGAAGTTCCGGAAGGCGGATTATGACGAAAACGGCAATGCCGACGTTCACGAGGTCATTCCTTTGGGCATTACCCTGGACGAGCGCATTGCTGACGGCTTTTATTATTCCGGTACGGTGGCCCTGCTAAAAGAGCTGCTGGAGCATCCGGAGTTGCTGGAAATGCCCGCCAATACCCCGGTGGAATACGCCATCAAGCGGTAAAAAACGCCTGCCGGAAACTTCCGGCAGGCAAAGTTTTAACCAGCGTAATCGTGTCCGCAGAGGACCCACATGGTATCAATCTGGTCATAAATCAGGTAATAGTCCCAGGTCTTTTCGGAACGGGCACGGCTGTTGGAATCGTTGATGATGAGTTTGCCGTCCGCGTCCATACCGGCAATGACGATGAAGTGGCCGTCGGTGGTAAAGTCACCGGGGCCTACCAGGCAGATAATGACGTGCCCGGCCCCCAGCTCTTCTTTCACGGAGGCATAGCCTTTGTCAATCTCCCAAACATCCAGGCCCAGATCCTCACCGCCCTGATAAATCAGGGACCAGTAGGAGCCGTTGCCAGGGGCGCAGTAGCCATTGTCCAGGGCAAACTGGATGATCTTATCCGGGGTCATCTTCGGGTCGCCGCCGGTGAGATAGTAGGCCGCCATGGAGAGGGCCGTGGGACCGCAAGCGGTCAGACCGGCTACGTCGTTGCCATAAATGGTGTAGCCCCAGCGTTTGTCCCATTGCAGGAACAGGGGGACCTTGGAAAGATCCGTGCCGGACAGATCGACGGTATGTTCCACATCTTTTTCCAGAGGATAGCTCAGCACGAAGTCTTCGGTCTCGGGATTCCGGGCCAGCAGCTTCATCAGGCTCTCCGGGTAGTCCGCCAGGGATAGGCCGTTCTGGGTCGCGAAGGCGGAAACGGTGGCCTCCGCCCGCTCTTCGGCGGTGGTGGGAGCCGTGGGTTCCGTGGTGGCCTCGGTCGTCGGTTCAGTGGTAGCTTCCGTGGTGGCCTGGGTAGTGGCCTGCGTGGTTGCTTGCGTGGTGGGTGCGGTGGTACTGCCTGTGGCGGGCGCAGGGTCCTTGGCAGGCAGAATGGTGGCCAGCCGATCCCGGAACAGGAAACCCATTTCCCCAACCAAAATCAGAATCAGTACCACCAGGATACCGATGAGAATGCCGCTGTTCTTTTTCATTGGCGTATGCCTCTTTTCGTAGCGTTTGCTTCATTATAACACACCGTGTGCTGCACATGCAAGAATAAATGTTCCCGATTTTTGAAAATAGGAGCTTAAAAATGACACGTTTTTTCGTATCTGAAGGGGAATTGGGTCTGAACCAGGCGGTTTTGACCGGAGAAAATCTGGCCCATGCCAAGGTCCTGCGGCTGAAAGCCGGGGAGAAGCTGCTGCTTTGCGACGGAGCGGGCATGGAGAGCCTGGCTACCGTCCGGGAGGTGGGAGCCAATGAAATACTGCTGGATCTGGAGCCGCCGGTGCCGTCTGCTTCCGAAGCGGCGGTGCAGGTCAGCGTGTATATGGCCTTTTCCAAGGGGGACAAGCTGGAACACGTCATTCAGAAGGCTACGGAACTGGGGGCCTATGAGATTGTGGCCTTTCCCGGCGCCCGGTGCGTATCCCGCCCTGATGAAAAAAGTCTGAAAAAGAAGCTGGAACGCTGGCAGAAAATTGCTGCCTCAGCGGCGGAGCAGTCCGGCCGGGGGCGCATCCCGCAGGTGGTGGTCTGCGATTCCTATGCCGCTGCTCTGTACCGGGGCGCACAGGCCGACAAGGCCCTGCTGTTCTACGAAAACGAGCAGGCAACGACCTTGAAAATGGCATTGCAGTCCGGCCCTTACAGGTCCGTGAGCCTGCTGACCGGACCGGAAGGGGGCTTGGAGGAGCAGGAGGTGGCGGAGGCCCGGAAAATGGGCTTTGCCGTCTGCACCTTGGGAAAGCGCATTCTGCGCTGCGAGACGGCTCCGCTGTGCGCCCTGTCCGCCGTGATGTACGATGCCGGAGAGTTCTAAAAGTCTAATTCTTCTTACAAAGATGCACCCCTAATGCCGCTTTTTGGTATCAGGGGTGCAATTTTTCGCTATTTTTCAGAAAACTTTGCTTTGCCGGATGCGCAGATTGCCGGAAACGCTGTCCATGGTGATCTTGCAGGCGCCGTCCAGGTAGTACATGGTGTCGTCCTGGTAGGTTGTGGAAAAATCGCTGTACATCTTGCCGCTAAGACTGTCCAGTTCCGCGGTAAAGCCTGTATTTTCCGGAAGCACCACCACCAGCTGCCCGGAAACGCTGTCCAGGTCGATGGAGTTGGGAGCGGACGTGAGGGTCAGGGTGCAGTCTCCGGAGACGGTGCTGACCTCGGCGCTGCGGCAGAAGCCGGAGAAATCCAGTTCGCCGGAAACATTGTCCACCGTCAGGTCGGTCACGTCTATGTCCGTCAGGGTCATGTCTCCGGAAACGTTGTCAATACGGATCTCCTGAGCCGACCACCCGGCGGGGACCGTTACAACAAGGTCCTTCCGGAGAACATTCACGCTGATGGGCATTTTGGTGGATTTGGCGTAGGACAAAACCAGTGTGTCGCCGGACTGGCTCCAGACCATGGGGAATTTGGCATCATCCTCTCCGATCAGCCGGAAGCGGATGTCCGTGGCCGTTTCCGACGGCTCCACACGGACGCTCCCGGCCACCCAGTGGATGGCCAACCGGGAAACTTCCTGGGCGGACACGGAGCCGGAGGGGGAGGGAATGCCGTCCACATGGGAAGAGTTCCAGATGCAGGAAAGGTCGCTTATGGGACCGGAGGTACTGCTAAAGCAAACGCTAAAGAGCAACGCCGCGACCAGCGCCAGGGCCAGCAGGGTGAAGATTACGATCCGCACCACTCCGGAGGCTGTGCTGCCCCTTTGAATACACAGGTCCCAGACGGCCATGACCAGACCGGAAACACAGCCCGTCAGGGGAAAGACGAGCCAGGTGAGCCACCAGGCACGGGTGGCAAAGCTGACAGCCAGATAGAAAGCCAGGCCGGTGATTCCAATCAGGCTTCGCACGGCCTGTCGGGGGGCGCTGACTTCTTTTCCGGTGGTTTCCGACTCCGAATTGCCTTTCCCAGGGCTGGCCAGCATTCCCAGGGCCACGCCCAGCGCCACCATCACCAGCAGCAGGCACAGTCCCACCTCGTCCTGAATGAGAAACAGGGGCAGGGGGCAGAGAATGTAGCACACGATGGACAGCACACGCAGCAGCGGTTGCCATTTGGCGTTTGCCACGCTCTTCTGGGCCGCCTGAGGAACCGCTCCGGTGTTTTTGGGCGCTGCGGCGTCGGTATTGCCCAGAATTTCGTTGATGTCTCCGATGCCGGAAATGGCCAGCCGATAGGCTGCCTCCGGAGTTTTGCCCTGGGCAATCAGGTCGTCGTAGCGATCCAGGGTATTTTGCAGAATTTCCTGCTGAATGTCCCCGGCGTTTTCCGCACCGGCAAACAGCAGCTCCACATAACGTATCAGTTGTTCCCGCATTGATTATCCGCTCCTCTCAGCAGTTGATCCATGATCTCTTTTGTTTCCTGCCATTCGCCCAAGAGGCGATAGCAGGATTCCCGTCCTTCCGGGGTGATGGTGTAGTACCGCCGCCGGGCCCCGGCTCCGCTGCCGCCCCAGTAGGAAGCGATGCAGCCGGTTTCCTCCAGACGCTTGAAGGCGGTGTAGAGGGTGGCTTCCTTCAGTTCGAAGCGCCCGCCGGACAGGGTGGAGATGGTTTTATTGATCTCATAGCCGTAGCTGTCTCCCTGAAGGAGCCGGGCCAGAATGATGGCATCGGTGTGGCCCCGGATCAGGTCTCCGGCAATGGACATGACGTATCCCTCCTTTGCTTGCGCCATTGTATCACACAGTACCTCATCTGTCAAGGTATGTCAGCAAAAAAGATATCGCCCCGAATACCGGGGCGGCAATGATTACTTATTTTGCTTTTCCTGGAAACGCAGGAGCTTTTTATGGGCGCGCTTTTGCTTGGAGGCTTTTCGCTTTTCCTTAAATTTTGACTGCAACTCCGGGGGCTGGTCCTGGACCTTCTCGTCGGGAATGTTCCGCTCCTTCAGGCGACGGTCCGTGAATTCCCTGGCAAGGGTATAGGCTACGCTGGCTAGAGGAATCATCAGAAGCATACCGCCCACGCCCATGAGATTGCCGCCGATGGTCACGGCCATCAGTACCCACATTCCCGGCAGGCCGATGGATGTGCCCACCACACGGGGGTAGATCATATTGTTTTCAATTTGCTGCAATACCTGGAATATGACCACGAACCAGACTGCCTGGAGGGGATTGTCCACCAGAATGAAGAACGCACCCAGCACGCAGCCCACGAAGGCACCCACTACCGGCACTAGGGCCGTCACGGCGATGAGAACGCTGACCAGAGGCACATAGGGCATCCGGAAAATCGCCATGGTTACGGCGAACATACTGCCTAAGATGCAAGCCTCCACGCACTGGCCGGAAATGAAGCTGGAGAACGTGGAATTGGTAAGCCGGAGAATGCGGATCAGCTTGTCGCAGAATTTTTCAGGCAGGATAGAATAAATGACCCGCCGGCCCTGCCGGGCCAGAATCTCCTTCCGGGACAGGCAGTAGAAAGAGAATACGATGGCAATGACCAGATTCACGATGGCGCCGGTGACGCTGCCAATGGCGCTGACAGCTCCGTTGGCAATGGCCGTCAGGCTGTTGCCCAGAATGGCCCCGGCCTTTTGCAGGATGGTGTTCCAGTCCAGTTTTTCCAGGTCCGTGTTGGCAGTGACCCATTCCATAATGTCGGGATGCTCCAGGAGATACTCGTTGAACCGATCTTGGACCTGCTTGAAGAAGACAGGCAGTTGGGCCACCAGTGCCTCCACGGTGGATCCAACCTGGGGAATGAGCATATAGAATACAAAGGCCAACACAAGCAGCAGAGCAACCAATGTCAACACGATGGACAAGATCCGCCGTGCGCCGGGGTTCGGTATCTTTTTCAGCAGTCGCTCGATGCTCCGCATGGGCACGTTCAGGATAAAGGCCAGGGCAGCACCGATGATAAAGGGGGCAAAAAGTGTCTCCAGGGTGGTGAACACATTTTTCACCCGCTCCGTCTCATGGAGCAGCCAATAGAGCAAAATGCAGGAGGCCACGCCGATAAAAATTCGCTGTAATGTCTTTTTACTGATCTCCATAGTGCCTCCTGCCCAGGTATGGGCTTTTTCTTTTATTTTAGCGAATCCGGGCCCGGCTGTCAACGCATATTTCAATTGACCCAAACATAGAGTTTCTCAGCGCACAGCAGTATGGGAGGGAAGCCTATGGAGCGTACCATGGAGGATCGGGCCCAAAAGCTGGCTGTGTACATGATCGAGACCGGGGGGACTGTCCGCTCCGCTGCCCGGCAGTTTGGAATTTCCAAATCCACGGTTCATAAGGACCTGCAGCAGCGCCTGCCCAAGTGTGACCCGGCTTTATATCGGAGGGTCCGGGTGGTGCTGGACGTGAACAAGGCCCAGCGGCACCTGCGGGGCGGGGCGGCCACCCGGGAAAAATACCGTAAAAAATGAGCAAGGACGGAAAAATTCCGCCCTTGCTGCGCATTTACAGGTCATCCGCATCCTGCACGGGAACTTCCCAAGGAACCTCCGGAATTCCGGTCCAGCTGCCTTGGGGATCCGTGTGGATGACGCCATCCAGGCCTGTGGGGCCTTCCAGGGTCAGTACGGGGATAATTTTCTTCTTTTTCATGGTCCTTCACCTCCGGCTTTAGTGTACCCGGAATTGGAGGCTTGGTTGCGTTTCGGATCGGAATATGCTATACTTTTCCCAAAGGAGTGGGAGCGATGTTTTCAATGACCCTCATTGCCATGGGCAAGCTGAAGGAAAAATTTTATTTGTCCGCTGCGGCGGAGTACGAAAAACGGTTGAAGGGCTACTGTGCATTTCAGCTTCTGGAATTGCCGGAGTGCCGTCTGCCGGAGGACCCCAGCCAGTCGGAAATCACGGCGGGACTGGAAAAAGAAGCGGATGTCATTCTTTCCAAAATTCCAAAAGGTGCATGGTTCTGCGTGCTGACTCCGGAGGGAAAGCTGCTGTCATCGGAAAATCTGGCGGAAAAGCTGGGGGAAGTGAAGCTCAGCGGCAAAAGCAGCGCCGTTTTTCTCATCGGGTCCTCTTTCGGCATGGCCCAAAGGGTGAAGGATCGGGCGGACCTGCGGCTGTCCATGAGTCCCATGACGTTTCCGCACCATTTGGCACGCATCATGGTGCTGGAGCAGCTTTACCGTGCCGAGGCTATCCAAGCCGGGAGCAAGTATCATAAGTGATAGAATTCCTGCGGGGGCTTGTTCCTTCTGGGGGGAGCCGGATGCGGGGCGGTAGGGGCCGATGGTTTGCACCGTCTCTTGCATTCCACCCCCACAGGAGCGGCTTGCGCCTCGTCGGTTCGGTGTATGAAATTTGTGCGGATTTGGGTATGCCACCGTCCCTACAACGCTTCACCGGGAGATTTATCGCCCCTTGCAGCAAAACACCCCCGATCGGAAATCTATTCCGACCGGGGGTGCGTTTTTTAGCCGCCGGGGTCCTCATGTACACCGCCGCCAATGATGATATTGGGTGGCTCGGTGGTCTCCGGAGTGGTGATGCGGGCGATGACCGCATCCCGGGCATCGTACATGGAGGAGGTCTCATAGACCCGTGCCCGCAGAGCGTTGGTTTCTTTGTCGTAGCGGCAGCGGTAAGTCTCCACATAGTAGCCTTCCACGCCATCCACGATGGTGTCGCCGTTCCGGTAGCCTTCGGCGTTGTCCTCGTCCAGATCCCGGTAGTAAGTGTTGAAATCGTAGGTCCGCAGGATGTCGTACTCCATCTTTACATAGTAGTCCTTATCATCCGTACTCAGGAGCTTGATGGTGACATTGTAACCGTCCAGGGAGGCTTCAATGCGAATGGCGTGCCCGGAGGAATTGCGGAACCGGAAATCCAGGGTTCCCCAGTTCACGGCGCAGTCCAGACCGGGGTCCACGTAGCCCGGATAGAACATATGATTCTCCCGTTCCAGCACTTCCAGATCGGCGGTGAGGACGCAGTTGTAAAGGGTGGAGGAGACCTGACAGATGCCGCCACCGATTTCCTGGACTACTTCGCCATTGACATAAGAAGGACCCAACTGATAGCCCTTTTCCTCGGTCCGCTCGCCCAGGGTATCATTATAGGAGAACACGTCTCCGGGCTGCAATACAAGCCCGTCGATGGCCTTGCAGGCCAACTCCAGATTGGTGGTCCGGCCGGTCTCGTCAGCATCGTAGGGCGTTTCGCAGGAGGCCAGCACATCTTTGAAAAGTTGATTTTCCAGTTCTTCCGCTGTGACGGAGGGGGCGATGGGCTTCAAGGTCAGCGTCAGCATATCCCCTTCACCGGCTGCCGACAATGCGGCTTTGGCGTCGTCCAAATCGAATCCGTAGCCATACCTGGCCGGTGTGATGGTGCCGTTGGAGCCTTCCGCAGCGTCCACGGGAGCGGTGCAGTGTTTGGCCCACAGGGCATCCAGGTCCACGTCTTTGGGGTCCTGTCCGGCAGTATCGTAGGAGACGGTAAAGACATTGTTATTGTAGGCGGTGAGCATTTCGTCATACAGCCCGGCCAGGGACACGCCACTGCGGCCTACAGTTACGGTAATGGTCTGGATCGCTGTGTTTTCATCGATGGTCTCCGGCATGGTTACGTCCGAGTCATCTACCCGGGCGGGAACGAAATCCGAAGGATACCGGGCTTCCAAGTCTGCAACAAAGCTGTGGATGGCAGTGGTGTCCAGATTCAGGTAGGGGAGAATGTCCATGATCTGGGCATCCCCGGCGGGCAGAGTCATGGCCTTGTCCAGCAAAGCGTTTACATCTAGCAGGCTTCCGGAGACGGCAGGGGAGAGAGTATATATATCCTCTCCCACATGGACCTCCATGGGGGTCCGGGAATAGGTTGTGTCCGTGGCCTCGTGGAGGGCTGCGGCGGCATCCGCTCTGGACAGTCCGCCGATGTTCACCCCGGCAGCGGTCAGGCCGGCAGGGACGGTGTTGGCGTTCCCACCGGAGAACAGCTTCCCGGCGGCGAACACCAGCCCTAAGATCAGGACCACTGCCAGCACGCACAGGGCAATGCTCAGGGCGTTGGAATTTTCCTTTTTCTTTTTTTTGGAGCCGTACAGGGCGGCATAGCTTCTTTCCAGATCATCGTCCTTTTGGCGGGACTTGGAACGGGTGGTTTTCTTTTTTGCGTCGTATTTTCCCATGGGGAACCACTCCTTTCATGGGGTATTGTATCACGATTCCTGAAAAATGCAAGAAAACAGGAAGAAAATTTACATTTGGCAGCAATCTCGGAAGTGCTCCAGGAACACCTTGCTCTGCCGGAGGCTATCCACGCCGGTGGAGAGCTTCAAGCGCAGAGTGGGTTCCTTGGCGGTAGCCACGAACTGCACCCGGTTCTTGTAATCCGGCTGAGCGCACAGGGCGCTGACTGCCTCGAAATCCAGCCGGGACAGGGTGAACAGCACGTCCCCGGCCTTCTGGCGGATGTCGGTGATGCCCACTTTCTTGGCGTTGGTCCGGAGCAGTGCGATCTCTACCAGATTCAGTACGCCCTTGGGCGGCTCGCCGTACCGGTCCACGATCTCATCCAGCAGGTCATCTGCATCCTCCTGGGACCGGATTGCGGCCATGCGCCGATACAGGTCCATCCGCTCCTCACCGCTGGACACAAAATCCTTGTCCACGTTGGCAGTGACGTTCAGGTCGGCGGTACATTCCGGTTCTCTGGGGGCCTTGCCCTGTTCCTCCAGCACGGCTTCGTCCAGTAATTTCAGGTACATATCGTAGCCCACGCTCATCATGTGGCCGGACTGCTCGGCGCCTAAGAGATTGCCGGCACCCCGAATTTCCAGGTCCCGCATGGCGATTTTGAAGCCGGAGCCGAATTCCGCAAAGTCCCGGATGGCGGAAAGACGCTTTTCGGCAATTTCCGAGAGATTTTTGTCGGGCCGATAGGTGAAATAGGCGTAGGCGTGGCGGGTGGATCGGCCCACCCGGCCCCGCAGCTGATGAAGCTGGGAAAGGCCGAACCGGTCGGCGTTTTCGATAATCAATGTGTTCGCGTTGGGGATATCCAGACCCGTCTCAATAATGGTAGTACACACCAGTACCTGAATATCTCCGTCGGACATGGCCTGCATGACCTCCCCCAGGGTATCCTCGGTCATTTTGCCGTGGGCTACGCCTATGGTGACACCGGGGATGCGCTTTCTGATGGCGGAGGCGCATTGGTCGATGGTTTCCACTCGGTTGTGCAGATAGTAGACCTGGCCGCCCCGGTCGATTTCCCGGCGGATGGCGTCGTCCAGAATGGCGGTGTTGTGTTCCAGCACGTAGGTCTGCACAGGATACCGGTCCGCAGGCGGCTCCTCGATGGTGGACATATCCCGGATGCCGGACAGGGCCATGTTCAGCGTTCTCGGAATGGGGGTGGCGGACAGAGTCAGCACGTCCACGCCCTTGGAGATTTCCTTCAGCCGCTCCTTATGGCTCACGCCGAAGCGCTGCTCCTCGTCCACGATGAGCAGACCCAAGTCCTTGAATTCCACGCTTTTTTGCAGCAGCTTGTGGGTGCCGATAATTAAGTCCACCCCGCCGGTGCGGAGTTTTTCCAACGTGGCGTGCTGCTGCTTGGTGGTACGGAATCGGCTCAGCACGTCAATATTCACCGGGAAGCCCCGGAACCGGGATACGGCGGTCTGATAATGCTGCTGGGCCAGCACGGTGGTAGGCACCAGAATGGCCACCTGCTTGCCGTCCATGACAGCCTTCATCACAGCCCGGAGGGCCACCTCGGTTTTGCCGAAGCCAACGTCGCCGCAAAGCAGTCGGTCCATGGGGGTGGGGGATTCCATGTCAGATTTGATCTCGGCGATGCAGCGAAGCTGATCGTCGGTCTCCGGGTAGGGAAAGCTGTCCTCAAATTCCTGCTGCCAGGGGGAGTCCGCCGCAAAGGCGAATCCGGACTGGCGCTTCCGAGCGGCGTAAAGCTGGATCAGCTCTCCGGCCATGTCCTTTGCGGCCTTCCGGGCCTTGGCCTTGGTTTTCTGCCAGGCATCGGAACCGATCTTGTTCAGCCGGACGGTGGTATCCTCACCGCCGCCACCGATGTATTTGCTGACCAGGTCCAGCTGGGTGGCGGGGACGAACAGGGTGTCGGACCCCTGATAGGCAATTTTTACGTAGTCCTTGACGGCTCCGTCTACCTTGATCTGCTCCATGGCCACGAACCGGCCGATGCCGTAATTCTCGTGGACCACCAGATCGCCGGGGGTCAGGTCCGTGAAGGAACGGAGTTTTTGCCGGTTGGTGGAGCCGGACTTGGCGGTTTTCCGCTTGGCGGGTGCCTGCCGGGTGGTCAGCTGGCCCTCAGTGAGGACCGCCAGCTTGATCTCCGGGTATTCCATGCCGTAGGGCAGGGTGTCCTCCGTCAAAAGTATCTGCCCCGGTTTGGGCATGGTGGTCAGAGGGATGCAGAGCATGGCGGAAACGTTCCGCTCCCGGAGCATATTCTGCAATATTTCCGCCCGATGGCGGGTACCGCAGAGGACCAGGGTGGAAAATTCCATTTTCTGGTAATGGGCCAGGTCGCTGACGGCGCTGTCCAGATTGCCTCCGTAGCCGGGAAGCTGTTTGGCGGTTATCGGCAGAAACTGGGCGGGCGGGGCATCATCCGGGTAAGCGGAGCCGGAAAAAGCGTCCAGATACAGCACGGCTCTGCCCTGAAGCCTGGCACAGAAATCCTCCCAGCTGATGCTATAATCGCACAGTTCTCCGGCTACCAGCCCCGCCTGCAGTATGGAATCCAACTGCATCCCCAGGGCCTCCGTGGCGGTCCGGGCGGATCGGTGCAGGCTGCTCTGCTCGCAGAGAATGACGAGGGCATCCTTCGGAATATAGTCTATGGCGCAGGCAAAATCCGGATAAATGAGGGACATATACCGGTCGGAAGAAGCGTTTGCAATGCCGTTTTCGTACTTTTCCAGGTCGGCGGACAGGGTTTTCAGCAGCAATTCATTGGGCGTTTTCCGGCGTTTCTGCCGGGCAATGAGATTGCGCAGGTCCTTGCAAAGCCCTTCGGCACCGTTGGGATGAAGCCGGGGCAGGCTTTCCGCCACCGGCAGCAGCACCGCCCCCGAAGCGTTGTCCACCCGGCGCTGGGTGTCCGGGTCGAAGAAACCCATGGTGTCCAGCTCGTCTCCGAAGAACTCCGCCCGGATGGGCCGGGGGGCGGCAGGGGAGTACACGTCCAGAATGCCACCCCGGAGGGCATATTGACCGACGCCTTCTACCATGGTGCAGTGGGCATAGCCCATCTGCTCCAACCGGGACACCAGGTCGTCCATGGCATACTCTTTGCCCACCTCCAGCCGGAAGGCGCACCGGGCCATAACGGTCTTGGGCATGGTACGCTGGCATAGGCTCTCCCAGGAGAAAATTTGCAACGGCGTGTTGCCTTCGGCCAGGTCATAGAGTTGGCGCAGGCGTTTCTGCTCCCAGGACCGAGATACGGCTGTGGAATCATAGAGCGTCAGTTCCCGGCTGGGCAGTACGGGAACATCCTCCTTCAAGAAGGCCCGCAGTTCCTCAGAGAGCCGTTTGGCGGAGCTGTCGTCCGGGCACAGGGCCACCACCGGCTGGGCCAACTGCCGGCTCAGGGTGGCAATGATGTGGCTCCGGTTGATCTGGCCTGCACCGGTGATGGCGGCGGACTGACGGCT
This sequence comes from Clostridiales bacterium, assembly GCA_022770345.1. GTDB lineage: Bacteria > Bacillota > Clostridia > Oscillospirales > Oscillospiraceae > Faecousia. The sequence goes on from JALEII010000041.1 coordinate 14,731, forward strand.
GCGGAGGGTTTCCAGCAGCAAGGGGAATTCCGGGATGGCTTTCAGAGCGGATAAGAGTTTTTCCATGGTGTTCCTCCACGCAGAAACGCGGAAAGGGGTCAATGACACCCCTTTCCGTGTTTATGTTCCTAAATTCGGCGTCATGCGCCTTTGCCGTTGAAACGATTGGCGGCTTCGCTGACGCCATGATCGCACACGCACAGCGCTGCCTCTCCGGCCCATTTCAGAGAGTTGGCAAGCAGCTTTTCGTCCTGCGCCGAGAAGCTGCCCAGGACCCATGCGGCCAGATCGTATTCTGGCGTAGGCTTGGCCCCTACGCCGATCTTGACCCGAGGGAAGTTCTGGCTTCCCAGACGGGCAATAATGGACTTGATACCGTTGTGTCCGCCGGCGGACCCGTCTCCCCGGACCCGCAGACGGCCGGGAGCGAGAGAAATGTCGTCAAACATCACAATGATATGCTCCGGCGGAATTTTGAAGAAGGCCGAGGCCTGCAATACGGAATCCCCGGAGAGGTTCATAAAGGTCTGGGGTTTCAGCAGGATCAGCTTTTTCTCGCCGTAGGTGCATTGACCGTACAGACCCTGAAATTTCAGTCGGTCTACTTTGCAGCCCAGTTTGTCCGCCAGCAGGTCCATTGCCCTGAAGCCGCAGTTGTGGCGGCTTTTTTCATACTCCCTGCCGGGATTGCCCAGCCCGACGATGAGCCAGGTCTCCTGCATTGGCCCCATCGTTCCTTAGAACAGGTCGGCGATGGAAGTGCCGCCATGGATGTGGGAAATGGCCCTGGCGAAGATGGGAGCAACATCCAGCTGCTTGATCTTATCACAGGGCATATTCTTGGGCAGGAGAATGGTGTTGTGGATGACCAGTTCCTTCAGCACGCTGTTTTGGATGCGCTCGTAAGCAGGACCGGACAGCACGCCGTGGGTAGCGCAGGCATAGACCTCCTTGGCTCCGCCCACTTCCACCAAAGCGGCAGCGGCGTTGCACAGGGAACCGGCGGTATCTACCATATCGTCATAGATGATGCAGGTCTTGCCCCGCACGTCGCCGATGACGTTCATGACCTCACAGACATTGGCTTTCTGACGGCGCTTGTCCACGATGGCCAGGCCCATGTGGACCTTCCCGGCGAACACACGGGCACGGCTCACGCTGCCCACGTCCGGGGAGACGACCACGAACTCGTCATGGTTGTACTTCTCCTCCGGGAACTTCTCCAGGAAGTAGTTCACGAAGGTGGGGTTGCCCAGCAGATGGTCTACGGGGATGTCGAAGAAGCCCTGGATCTGGGCGGCATGGAGGTCCATGGTCAGCACCCGATCCGCACCGGCGGCGGTGATCATGTTGGCCACCAGCTTGGCGGAGATGGGATCCCGGCTCTTGGCCTTCCGATCCTGACGGGCGTAGCCGTAGTAGGGGATCACGGCGGTGATCCGACCGGCGGAAGCACGGCGGCAGGCGTCGATCATGACCAGCAGCTCCATCAGGTTGTCATTCACGGGCTTGCAGGTGGACTGAACCAGAAATACGTCCGCACCGCGGACGGTCTCTTCCAGGGAAACGGAAACTTCTCCGTCCGAAAAGGTCTTTACTGTGCTCTTGCCCATGGGGATACCCAGTTCCTTGCAGATGGTCTCAGCGAATTGGGGGTTGGAATTGCCGCAGAAAACTCGAATGTGATCTCCGTACGCAATCATCAATGAATACCTCGCTTTATTCTATTTCTGCCCCGGTCATACCCGTGACATTCTAAATCTAATTATATCTGCCCCGGCAGAAAAAAGCAACCGGTTGCACAAGAAAATATCGACAAAAAACATTCGTCCAATTGGGCCTATTCCGGCAACTGCCACAGATTGCTCCCGGGGCAGGACGAATGGCCGGGAGAGATGCCCACGAGACGAAATTATGTTTGAAAGTCCACTTGTAAGAATGGAGCAGCTGTGGTAAAATGAGAGAATCGAAACCAAGAGAATTGGAGAGCGGAAATGAACGATACCATTCGCATCCGGGGGGCCAGGGAAAACAACCTGAAAAATGTGGACCTGACCATTCCGAGAGATAAACTGGTGGTCTTTACGGGCCTGTCCGGCTCCGGAAAGTCCAGCCTTGCTTTCGACACCATTTATGCCGAGGGCCAGCGGCGCTACGTGGAGAGCCTCAGCTCCTACGCCCGGCAGTTCCTGGGGCAGATGGACAAGCCGGACGTGGACGCCATCGACGGTCTGTCCCCGGCTATCTCCATCGACCAGAAAACCACATCCAAGAACCCCCGTTCCACCGTGGGCACGGTGACGGAAATTTACGATTATCTCCGACTCCTCTGGGCCAGAGTGGGCGTGCCCCACTGTCCCAAGTGCGGCAAGGAGATTCGCCGCCAGACCATCGACCAGATTGTGGATCGGGTGGAGCAGCTGGAACCGGGGACGAAATTCCTGGTGCTTTCTCCGGTGATCCGGGGGAAGAAGGGCGAGCATGCCAAGGTCTTTGAGGATGCCCGGAAGGGGGGCTTCGCCCGTGTTCGACTGGACGGCATTCTTTACGACCTGAACGAGCAGATCCCTTGCGAGAAGAACAAAAAGCACACCATTGAACTGGTGGTGGACCGTCTGGTGATGAAGGAAGGCCAGCGTCGCCGCTTGACGGACTCCATCGAGACGGCCTGCTCCCATTCCGGCGGCCTTGTGACCATCGAACTGCCGGGGACCGGGGAGGAACTGACATTTTCTCAGAATTACGCCTGCGAGGACTGCGGAATCAGTCTGACGGAGTTGGAGCCGAGAATGTTCTCTTTCAACAACCCGGCGGGCGCCTGCCCGGTGTGTACCGGTTTGGGCTTCCAGTTGGAACCCAGTGCCGATCTGGTCATCCCGGACCGGAGCAAGAGCATCCTGGACGGGGCCATTCAAGCCTCCGGCTGGAATAGCGTCCGGACGGATTCCATTTTCCGGATGTATTTTGAGGCTCTGGCCCAGAAGTATCACTTTTCCCTGTCCGTGCCGGTGAAGGACCTGCCGGACAGTGCTCTGGACGTGATTTTGCACGGCACCCGTGGAGAAAAGCTGAAAATGACCTATAACCGGGGCAATGGTATGGGGGTCCTGGAGCAGCCCTTCGAGGGAATCCTGCCCAACATTGCCCGCCGGTTCCGCGAGACCCAGTCGGATTCCGCCCGGAAGGAGTTGGAGGAGTGTATGTCCACGGCACCCTGTCCCGCCTGCCACGGCCAGCGGCTCTCGGAGATCGCCCGTGCGGTGACGGTGGGGGGCCTGGGCATCATGGATTTCTGTTCTATGAGTGTTTCCAAAGAGCTGGAATTTATGAAGGACCTGAAATTGGAGGGCAATCTGGCACTGATTGCCCAGCAGATCGTCCGGGAAATTCGCTCCCGGCTGCAATTTCTGTCGGATGTGGGTCTGCAATACCTGACCCTGAACCGGGCGGCGGCGACCCTGTCCGGCGGAGAGAGTCAGCGTATCCGGCTGGCTACGCAGATCGGATCCTCCCTGATGGGTGTTCTGTATATTTTAGACGAGCCTTCCATCGGCCTTCATCAGCGTGACAACGACCGGCTTCTGGAGACACTGAAGCACCTGCGGGATTTGGGCAACACCCTCATTGTGGTAGAGCATGACGAGGACACCATGCGGGCAGCGGATTTTATTGTGGACGTGGGCCCCGGAGCGGGCTGCCACGGCGGCGAGATCGTGGCGGCGGGGACCTTGCAGGATATTATTGCGGAGCCCCGGTCCATTACGGGCCAGTATCTCTCCGGTGTGAAGAAAATTCCCGTGCCCTCCACCCGCCGACCCGGCAACGGCAAGTTCCTGACGGTCCGTGGGGCTACGGAAAACAACCTGAAAAATATTGACGTTTCCATTCCGCTGGGGACGTTTACCTGCGTCACCGGCGTGTCCGGCTCCGGCAAGTCCAGTCTGGTGGGGGAGGTGCTGAACAAGACGCTCCTGAGCCGGTTGAATCATGCGCGGGTCCGGCCCGGTGCCTGCAAGTGCGTGGAGGGCCTGGAAAATCTGGACAAGGTCATCGATATTGACCAAAGCCCTATCGGCCGGACCCCTCGGTCTAACCCGGCCACCTACACGGGCCTGTTCAACGACATTCGGGACCTGTTTGCCTCCACGGCGGACGCCAAGGCCCGGGGGTATGGCCCGGGACGGTTCTCCTTCAACGTGAAGGGTGGCCGGTGCGAGGCATGCTGCGGCGACGGCCTGGTGAAAATTGAAATGCATTTCCTGGCGGACGTGTACGTTCCCTGTGATGTGTGCCACGGCCAGCGGTACAACCGGGAGACTTTGGAGGTCCACTATAAGGGCAAAAATATCGCCCAGGTGCTGGACATGACCGCCGAGGAAGCGGTGGATTTTTTCGAGAATCTGCCGAAAATTCGCAGAAAGGCCCAGACGTTGGTGGAAGTGGGCCTGGGCTACGTGAAGCTGGGTCAGTCCAGCACGAGCCTGTCCGGCGGCGAGGCTCAGCGGGTGAAGTTGGCCACGGAGCTGGCAAGAGTGTCCACGGGCCGAACCATTTATGTGCTGGACGAGCCCACCACCGGCCTGCATTCGGCGGATGTGCATAAGCTTATCGACGTGCTGCAGCAGCTGGTGGAGGCGGGCAATACGGTGCTGGTCATTGAGCACAACCTGGACATGATCAAGACTGCCGACTATCTTGTCGACCTGGGTCCCGAAGGGGGCGACGGCGGCGGCATGCTGGTGGCGTCTGGAACGCCGGAGGAAGTGGCTGCCGTGCCGGAAAGCTACACGGGTCAGTACCTGAAAAAATACCTGAAGTAAGAGAAAAGCCTGCCCCAAACGGGGCAGGCAGGATCATAACTTAATTGATCTCGTCAGGACCGTAGAAGCTGACGGGCAGGATGTCCGAAAACTCCAGCAACCGGTGATCCCGCTCTCCGGCATAGTCCACCCGCAGGATGGGACTGCGGAGTGTATTGTCCACAGGTTTGCGAATTTCAATGCTCATGGTGATGCGGAAGCCACCGTTTGCCGGCTGTTCCAGCAGCACCGTGCCTCCGTGAAGCGTGGCGGCGATGCGGATGAGCAGCATCCCCAGGCCCAGGCCGTAGCGGCTGTCCTCGATACCGGGGGAGCGCAGGTAGCGGGAGAACGCCGTGGATCGCAAAGCCGGGTCCATGCCGCTGCCACTGTCCTGAACGCTCAGGTACAGCTTGTTCCCATTCCGGGTTAGCCGGACCTTGATGATGCTACCCGATGGGGCAAATTTCATGGCGTTGGAGAGCATATTGTACACGGCCCGCTCCATTTTATCCGTGTCGATGAGGGAGAAGATGGGGCCGGAGATCAGATCATATTCCAGCTGCGTCCCGAAGCCATCGGCCAGAGGCTCCAACCCTTCCAGAATTTCGGCAAGAGCACCCTGCACGTCCCGCAGCTCCGGATGAAAAGCACCGGAGGTCCACAGAAAGGCGTCGGACATATTGCCCAGAACCCGCAACATCTGGAAGAGCCGCCGATTCATCTGGGAGACCTGATCCTGGGTATCGGAATCGTCGGGGAGCCGGGGAAACATTCGGTCGGCAGCGCTCATAACGTTGGACAGGGGCTGGCGCAGCTCCTGAGCAGCCAAGGCCATGGCCTGCAGGGCCTTCTGGTCCTCTGCATCTTCCAGAATGAAGATGTCCACGTCTTCGATGCGGTTGACGGAGGCACCGACGATCTCACCCATGAGGTTCAGGGACAGAAACAGCTTTCCAGCGTCCAGTGCGGCGTATTCCACATGGCCGGTCTGCAGCAAGGCCTGGATTTGTGTGCCTTCGGAGATCATCCGCTGGGCGGCACCGCTGTTCACGGCGGTAATGACCCCGTCTCGGACGCTGAAGGCCGGAGGGATCATCAGATTGAGGATTTGCAGGATGGTTTTCTTTTCTTTCATGGAGATCCTCCTTATGCATTTAGGGTGTCCGGAATGAAAGATTTCTTGCGAACGGATCATTCCTATTTTATCATCTTTCACGAAAATAGCAAGGGGTCAACCCGGATCGGAGGGAAAAATATGTCGATTCATGAGGGACACAGGCAGCGGCTCCGCCAGCGCTTCCGCCAGGAGGGACTGGACCACTTCGACGAGCGGCAGGTGCTGGAGCTTCTGCTCTTTTATGCTGTGCCCCGGCAGGACACTGCCCCTATGGCTCAGGCTTTGCTGGATGCCTTCGGCTCCCTGGCCCAGGTGCTGGAAGCCCCACGGGAGGCACTGGAAAAAGTCAACGGGGTAGGGGAGAGTGCCTCCACGCTGCTGACACTGACCACGGCAGTGGGGCGTTATTATCTGGTGAATCGGTCCGCCCAGAGCGTCATCCTGAATACCACCGGAAAATGCGGGGCTTACCTGCTGCCCTATTTCTATGCCAAGCGCCACGAAACGGTGATGCTGTTGTGTCTGGATGCCAAGTGCAAGGTCCTTTGCTGCAAGGAAGTCACCGAGGGCAGCGTGAACAGTGCGTCCATTTCCGTCCGGCGGGTGGTGGAGACGGCCCTGGGTGCCAACGCCAGCACTGTGGTCCTGGCCCATAACCATCCCAGCGGCCTGGCCATCCCCTCGGCGGAGGACGTGCAGACCACCCGGCGCATTGCCAAGGCCCTTTCCCTGGTGGAGATCACCCTGGCAGACCATATTGTGGTGGCAGAGGACGATTTCGTGTCCCTGGCTCAGTCGGGACTGTTCCACCCCGGTGTGGATCTTGAGGACTGAAAGGAGAAAAACCATGGACCATTTTGAACTGGTTTCCGAATTCAAGCCCTCCGGCGACCAGCCGGAGGCCATCGAGGCCCTGGTCAACGGTGTGAACCTGGGGTTAGAGGAGCAGACCCTGCTGGGTGTCACCGGTTCCGGTAAGACTTTCACCATGGCCAGCGTCATTGAAAAGCTCAACAAGCCTACATTGGTGCTGGCCCATAACAAGACCCTTGCTGCCCAGCTTTATTCGGAATTTAAGGAGTTTTTTCCCAATAATGCGGTGGAATACTTCATTTCCTACTACGATTACTACCAGCCGGAGGCCTATATCCCACACACGGACACCTATATTGAAAAGGATGCTTCCGTGAACGATGAAATTGACCGGCTGCGGCTTTCTGCCACGGCTTCTCTGTTGGAACGGCGAGACGTGATCGTGGTGTCCTCGGTGTCCTGTATTTACGGCCTGGGCGAACCGGAGGACTTTGCGGCTATGATGGTCTCACTGCGTGTTGGTGCCACCATGGAACGGGACACGCTGCTGAAAAAGCTGGTGGACATTCGCTATGAGCGCAATGACATTGCCTTTGAGCGGAACGCCTTCCGGGTTCGGGGGGACACTGTGGAGGTGTGGCCCGCCTATTGGAAGGACACGGCTCTGCGGATTGAGTTCTTCGGGGACGAGATTGATGCCATTTCCGAGATCAACGCTGTGACCGGCTCCCCCATGCGGCGGCTCACCAATATTCCCATCTGGCCTGCTGCCCACTATGTGACCCCTAAGGAGAAAATGGACAAGGCCATTCAGGAAATTTACAAAGAGATGGAGGAGCGGGTGGCCTATTTTGAGAAGGAAAAGAAGCTTATCGAGGCCCAGCGCATTCGCCAGCGGACAATGTATGACATTGAAATGATGCAGGAGGTGGGCTATTGCTCCGGCATCGAGAACTACTCCCGGGTTATTGAGAACAGGCCGGTGGGCTCCCCGCCCAAAACATTACTGGATTATTTCCCGAAGGATTTTCTGATGTTTATTGACGAAAGCCATGTGACACTGCCCCAGGTCCGGGCCATGTACAACGGCGACCGGGCCAGAAAGACTTCCTTGGTGGAGTACGGCTTCCGACTGCCCTGTGCCTATGATAACCGCCCTCTGCAATTCCACGAATTTCAGCAGCGGGTGAATCAGGTGGTCTATGTGTCTGCTACCCCTGGAGACTACGAGCGGCAGCGGTCCGGCCAGATCGTGGAGCAGGTCATCCGGCCTACGGGATTGCTGGACCCCATGGTGGAGGTCCGGCCAATAGATGGCCAGATTGACGACCTGATCGGGGAGATCAACGTCCGGTCCTCCCGGAACGAGCGGGTACTGGTGACGACCCTGACCAAGAAAATGGCCGAGGACCTGACCCAATACCTGCAAAAGGCGGGCATTCGGGTCAGGTATATGCATTCGGACATTGCATCTCTGGAACGGATGGAGATCATCCGGGACCTGAGGCTGGCAAAGTTCGACGTGCTGGTTGGCATCAACCTGCTGCGGGAAGGGCTGGACCTGCCGGAGGTCAGTCTGGTGGCTATTCTGGATGCGGACAAAGAAGGCTTCCTCCGATCCGAGACCAGTCTCATCCAGACCATTGGCCGTGCGGCCAGGAATGCCGATGGCAAGGTCATCATGTATGCCGACAACGAAACGCCTTCCATGAAAGCGGCCATCGAGGAGACGGAACGTCGCCGGAAAATCCAGGACGCCTTCAACAAGGCCCACGGCATCACCCCCAAGACGGTCATCAAGTCCGTTCGGGATCTGCTGGAAATCTCCCAGCCTGCCGACGAGAAGAAGGGACGCAGCGGCATCAAGATGACCAAGGCTGAGAAGGAAAAAGAGATCGCCCGGCTGGAAAAACAGATGAAGGAAGCTGCAAAGATGATGGAGTACGAATATGCGGCGGTCTTGCGGGATCAGATCATAGAATTGCGGGGAAAAAGTTGAAAAAAACCGGAAACCAACCGGAAGTTGAGCGAGAATCAACCGCCGCTTGACAAGAAAAGGCGCCCAATTAACGGATAAGTGATAGCTTTTTGGGGGGACTTGTGGCACAATTGAGCCATCAAAACGAGGGAGGAATTCCTATGGAACAAACATTGGGAAAACGGATCATGGAGAACCGAAAGCGGCTGGGATGGACCCAGGACCGGCTGGCAGAGCAGATGGGCGTGTCCGCCCAGGCGGTCAGCAAGTGGGAAAACGACCAGTCCTGCCCGGATATTTCGCTGCTGCCAAAGCTGGCGGAGCTGTTCGGTATCACGGTGGATGAGCTGCTGGGCCATAAGTCCGCGAAGGTCTACGAGGCGGAAGTGGTCCGGGAGGATGAGAAGGACGACGATAAGGGAATCACATTCAATTGGGAGGGCGGCAAGACCTGGAGCGTTGCCGCCGGTTTGACGGTACTGCTGACGGCGGCGCTGATGATCGCAGCCAATTTTGTGACGAACCTCCACGCACCCTTCTGGGGGACATTATGGCCTGCTGCCATGCTGGTGGGCGGTCTGGTGTACATGGCCGATGGCTTTTCCTTCCTGAAACTGGGCGTGGCCGTCATGGGTTGCTATTTTCTGCTGGACCATCTGGGCTTGTTTGCTGTCGATCTCGGGAATCTGGTTTTCCCTGTGCTGCTGGTGATCCTTGGCCTTTCCCTGCTGGCGGATGCCCTGAAAAAGAAGCAAAAGCGGGGCAAGTGGCAGGTCCAGGGGAGGAGCAGTAAAGAGAAAAAGAGCTTTACCTGCTCTGAGCAAGAGGGAATCTTCCAGGCGGAAAATTCCTTCGGGGAGCAGACTTTCCTGGTGACCGTGAGCAAGCTGAACCGTGGCCGGGCTGAGGTCAATTTCGGCGATAGCATCGTGGATCTGACTGGCGTGGATAGCGTTGGTGAGAACTGCCGTCTGGAAGCGGACGTTTCCTTTGGGGAAATGACCGTACGCTGTCCCCGGCGGTTCCGGATGGTCTGCAACAATTCCGGCAGCTTCGGTGGCATGGAATGCCGCGGTAACCCTGACGAGGAGCCTCAGGGGGTCATCACTCTGGACGGAAGCACCAGCTTCGGTAGTCTGGTCATCGAGTACATATAAAGAGAACCTCCGCAAAGACGAAATTCCGTCTTTGCGGAGGAATTTTTACTTTTTCGTGTTGTCCAGAACTTCTTTTGCAATGTAAATGGGGCGGTCCTTGCTTTGCTCGAAGGTACGGCCCACATATTCCCCGATGATGCCGATGCAGATGAGTTGGATGGCTGCGAAGAACAGGATGAGCACGATGATGGAGGCGTAGCCCGGCACGTCGATACCGTGGATGAGTGTCCGCAGCAGCACCACGATCAGGTAGATAACCGCCGCCAGGGCTGTGCAGCCGCCCAGGTAGGTGGCCAGCCGCAGGGGAGCAGTGGAGTAGCCGATGATGCCCTCAATGGCGTAGTTCAGCAGTTTCCGGAAATTCCACTTGGTGGTCCCGGCGTTCCGCTCGCAGGCGGTATAGGGAATGTAGCAGGTATCGTACCCCACCCAGGCGAAAATGCCTTTGGAGAACCGGTGGTATTCGGCCAGTTCCAGAATACTGTCCCGGACGCTGCGGCGAAAGGTACGGAAATCGCTGGCATCCGGGTGCAGCTTCACGGTGGACATTTTGTTGATGATGCGGTAAAAGCTCTTCTTGAAGAAGGACAGAGCCTTGCTTTCCCCCCGGCGGTCCTGATAGGCGGCAACGATGTCATATTGAGGCTGGCTGTTCAGGATGTTCACCATCTCCCGGACGATCTCCGGCCGCTGCTGTAGGTCCGCATCGATGAGGGAGATATATTCCCCGTCGGCATGCTGCAATCCGGCGTAAAGCCCCGCTTCCTTTCCGAAATTCCGGGAAAAGCTGATGATTTTCATGGGACATTCCCCGGCAGCATAGAGCTTTTTCAGGTTGTGGAGGGTGGCATCGGAGCTGCCGTCGTCCACGTAGATGATCTCATAGTCATAGCCGCAGTCCTGAAAGGCGGACCGGACGGCCGTCTGAAAGGGGGCCACGTTCTCGGCCTCATTGAAGCAGGGGACGATCAGAGACAGTTTCATGGGGGCATCCTTCCAATCGTAAAGATAGGTCTATTATAGCAGTATTCCGGCAAAAGTCAACGGTGCATCAGACCTTGGAATAGCTGAAATCTTCAAAGAGCAGCCGGTCTCCGGTGTCGATGTCCTCCGGCAGCAGGGCCAGGGCCACGGAGCGCTCCAGGCCAGACTCCTCGCTGCGAAGCACGGCGTAATCGCCGGAAATTTCCGATACGGTGTAGTACATTTATGTTTCCTTTCCCGTGTCCAGGCTGTCCCGGAACACGAAATAGCGGTCGTAGAGATATTCCAGAACGAAGTTGGCGATCATGTTGAGAACTGTCACCAGAAATTCGTTCCAGCCCAGATTCTCGGCGATGTAATTTCCCAGCAGGGTAGATACCGGGGTGAAAATGGCATAGAAACCAGCCACCTTGACCATGGCCACCGGCACGTTAGCGGCGGACTGAAAGGTGAATTTCCGGTTTAGGGTGAAGTTCCAGAGAACGGAAAACGTCAGCGCTGTCAGATAGCAGCCCCAGTAATTCCAGGATGTGAAACCGGTGAGCAGGGCGAACACGCCCATTTCGATGACACCGGCGGAGAGGGAGAAGGCGGTAAATTTTACCGCCCGCAGGAGTTCGCTTTTCTTCATTGTCCGATTCCTAAAAATCCGCCCCCGTGTGACCGGGGGCGGAAAAATTCTATTGGGCAGGGGAGATCAGAAACTTAGTCCTTGTACATCTCCACCAGCTTCAGCAGGTGCTCGTAGCGCTCCTTGGCAGCGGCCTCGTTCTTTGCGAACAGGACGTTGGCACGCTCCGGGAACTCACGGGTCAGACGGCTGTAACGGGCCTCGTTCATCAGGAACTCCTGATAGCCGCCCTTGGGGGCCTTGGAATCCAGGGTGAACTTGCCGGTTTCCTTGGAGGGATCGAAGCGGAACAGATTCCAGTAGCCGCACTCGACAGCCTTCTTCATCTCCTCCTGGCAGTGCATCATGCCGCCCTTGATGGAATGCATCTCACAGGGAGCATAGCCGATGATGAGGGAGGGACCGTGGTAAGCTTCGGCCTCGGTGATGGCCTTGATGGTCTGAGCGGGGTTGGCGCCCATGGCAATCTGAGCCACGTAGATGTAGCCATAGGACATGGCAATTTCGGAGAGGCTCTTCTTCTTGGTCTCTTTACCGGCAGCGGCAAACTGAGCCACCTGACCAATGTTGGAAGCCTTGGAAGCCTGTCCACCGGTGTTGGAGTAAACCTCGGTATCAAAGACGAAGATGTTGACGTCCTTGTTGGAAGCCAGCACGTGATCCACGCCGCCGAAGCCGATGTCGTAAGCCCAGCCGTCGCCGCCAAAGATCCACACGGACTTCTTGGACAGGTACTGCTTCTGGCTCAGGATTTCCTTCACGGTGTCGCAGCAGACATGCGCCTCCAGGTTGGCGACCAGTGCCTTCGTAGCAGCCTTGTTGGCCTCGCCGTCGTCGAAGGTATCCAGCCAGTTCTGGCAGGCGGCCTTCCGATCGGCATCCTCGGTGTTCTCCAGAACAGCCTTGACCTTGTTGGCCAGGGACTCCCGGATGACAGCCTGAGCGGTGTACATACCAAGACCGTGCTCGGCGTTGTCCTCGAACAGGGAGTTCGCCCATGCGGGGCCGTGGCCCTCGGCATTCACGGTGTAAGGTGCGGTAGCAGCAGGTCCGCCCCAAATGGAGGAGCAGCCGGTGGCGTTGGAAATGTACATCCGATCACCGAACAGCTGGGTCACCAGACGGGCGTAGCTGGTCTCGGCGCAGCCGGCGCAGGAGCCGGAGAACTCCAGCAAAGGCTTGCGGAACTGGCTGCCCTTGACGGTGTTGTCTTCCATGTCGGGCTTCTCAGCAACCTTGGAAACCATGTAGTTGAACACGTCCTGCTGATCCAGCTGGGTTTCCTGAGGCACCATGGTGATGGCCTGAGTGGGGCAGACGCCCACGCACACGCCGCAGCCCATGCAGTCCAGAGGAGACACGGCCATGGTGTAGGAGTACACGCCCTTGCCCTTGCCGGCCTTCACGGGCACGATCTTGGCAGCAGCGGGAGCCGCAGCGGCCTCGGCCTCGGTGAGGGCGTAGGGACGGATGGTGGCGTGGGGGCAGACATAAGCGCAGTTGTTGCACTGGATGCACTTGGAAGCGTCCCAGGTGGGAACGGTCACGGCAACGCCACGCTTCTCATAAGCGGAAGCGCCCAGAGCGAACTGGCCGTCCACATACTTCTCGAAGGCAGAAACGGGCAGACTGTAGCCGTCCATCCGGCCCACGGGATGCAGAATGTTCTTGACCACTTCTACGGTAGCGGCGGGGCCTTCCAGAGCGACCTCGGGCTTGTGGTCCTCGGCGGTAGCCCAAGAAGCAGGCACGTCGATCTTGGTGTAAGCGGTAGCACCGGCATCGATGGCGTTCCAGTTCTTCTCGACCACGTCACGGCCCTTCTTCAGGTAGGAGTGTTCGGCGGCATCCTTCATGTACTGAATGGCTTCTGCCTCGGGCATGACCTTTGCCAGGGAGAAGAAAGCGGACTGCAGGATGGTGTTGGTGCGCTTGCCCATACCCACCTTGATGGCCAGGTCAATGGCGTTGATGGTGTAGAGCTGGATGTTGTTGGCTGCGATGTAACGCTTGGAAGCGGCATCCAGGTGATGGTTCAGCTCTTCCGGAGACCACTGGCAGTTGATCAGGAACACGCCGCCGGGCTTCACGTCCTGAACGATCTTAAAGCCCTTGGTGATGTAGGAGGGGTTGTGGCAGGCAACAAAGTCGGCCTTGTTGATGTAGTAGGGGGACTTGATGGCCTTGTCGCCGAAGCGCAGGTGGGAAACGGTCACGCCGCCGGTCTTCTTGGAGTCGTACTGGAAGTAAGCCTGTACGTACTTGTCGGTGTGGTCACCGATGATCTTGATGGAGTTCTTGTTGGCGCCAACGGT
>JALEII010000037.1 GCA_022770345.1 Clostridiales bacterium
GCTTTCGAGATATGCCTTATCCTGCATCAGACGGCTGGCCTCCTCCCGGATGGGCCGGAGGGTCTCCACCACGCACTCGCCCACGGCGGGCTTAAAGGCGCCGTAGCCCTTTCCTGCGAACTCCTGCTCGATCTCTTCGTAGGTCTTGCCGGTGCAGGCGGCGTAAATGGTCATCAGATTGGACACGCCAGGCTTGTTTTCCTTGTCATAATGCACGCAGCGCTCCGTGTCGGAGTCGGTGATGGCCCGTTTGAACTGGCGCATGATGGTGTCCGGGCTGTCCATGACCAGCACCCGGCCGGTGTCCTCGTTCTCGGACTTGGACATCTTCGCCGCGGGGTTGGTCAGGCTCATGATCCGTGCGCCGACCTTGGGCACGAAAGGCTCCGGCAGCTTGAACACATCGCCGTAAATGCCGTTGAACCGGCGGGCGATGGTATGGCACAGCTCCACGTGCTGCTTCTGGTCCTCGCCCACGGGCACCAGATCCGGCTGATAGAGCAGAATATCCGCCGCCATCAGAGCCGGATAGGTAAAGAGGCCGCCATTGATATTGTCCGCATTTTTTGCGGATTTATCCTTGAACTGGGTCATCCGGCTCAGTTCTCCGAACATGGAGTAGCAATCCAGCACCCAGCCCAGCTCAGCGTGCTGATGGACGTGGCTCTGGATAAACAATGTGTTCTTTTCCGGGTCCAGACCGCAGGCAATGTACTGGGCCAGCTGCTCCAGCGTACGCCGCCGCAGGTCCGCCGGGTTCTGCCGGACGGTGATGGCGTGCAGATCCGCCATAAAATAGAAGCAGTCATATTCCTCTGCCCGCTCGGCCCAATTCCGAATGGCGCCCAGATAACTTCCCAGGGTCAGATCGCCGCTTGGCTTGATACCGGAGAGCATCCGCTTTTTTGCGGGGGTGGCTGCTTGGATCGTATCGCTCATAGTAACGCTTCCTTTTTCTATGATGCCCTATTTTAGCATAGCTTTCCGACTTTCGCAAGGAGTTTTTCATTGATTTTCGCCCCCGTCTATGCTATACTGGAAAGCTGCATAGAACTTTGAGCAAAGAGGTAGATAATTTATGGATACGAATACCCTTGCAGACCTTCTTTTCCCGGATGTCGCCATGACCGAGGCAGAGCTGGAAGCGAAATATCCCCCCCGGAACCTGCCGGAAGGGGCAATCGTCTCCCGGATGGCCCCCTCCCCCACGGGCTTTGTCCACCTGGGTAACCTGGTCCAGGGCCTGACCTCCGAACGGATGTCTCACCAGAGCAACGGCGTGCTGTTCCTGCGGGTGGAGGACACTGACGCCAAGCGGGAGGTCCCCGGTGCGGTAGAGGTCCTCATCAACACGTTGAAGCACTACGGCATCCACTTTGACGAAGGCGCCACCATAGACGGAGACTCCGGCGATTATGGCCCCTACCGGCAGCGCCAGCGGGCGGACATTTACCATGTCTACGCCAAGCGGCTGGTCCAAGAGGGCAAGGCTTACCCCTGCTTCTGTACGGAGGAAGAACTGACCGCCATGCGGGAGCAGCAGGAGGCCAATAAAGAGACCACCGGCTACTACGGAAAATACGCCATCTGGCGGGACCGGCCTCTGGAGGACGTGCAGGCGGCCCTGGCGGCAGGAAAGCCCTGGGTCCTGCGGTTCCGTTCCACCGGTGATGGGGAGCGGCAGTTCAAGTTTGATGATCTGGTCAAGGGCAAGCTGACCGTTACGGAGAACAATGTGGACCATGTACTGCTGAAATCCGACGGCATCCCCACCTATCACTTTGCCCACGCCGTGGACGACCACCTGATGCGGACCACCCATGTGGTCCGGGGCGACGAGTGGCTGCCCAGCCTGCCCTTCCACATCCAGCTGTTTCAGGCTCTGGGCTTCAAACTGCCCAAGTACGTCCACATCGGACCGCTGATGAAGATGGACGGCACCTCCAAGCGGAAGCTCAGCAAGCGGAAGGACCCGGAACTGGCCCTGACCTATTACAAAGCCGAGGGCTTCCCGGTGGAGGCCGTGTACGAGTATATCATGACCCTGCTGAACTCCAATTACGAGGACTGGCGGCGGGCCAATCCCACCGCACCATCCGCAGAGTTCAAGTTCAGCCCCAAAAAGCTGAACCCGGCAGGCAATCTGTTCGACTACGCCAAGCTGACAGATGTTTCCAAGAATGAGATCGCCAAAATGTCCGCCGAGAAGGCTTATGCCCTGCTGACCGAGTGGGCCAATGAGTTTGACCCGGACTTTGGGGCCAAGCTCAGCGCCGATCCGGCTTATGCCACTGCCATTCTGGCCATTGGCCGGGGCGGCAAGAAGCCCCGGAAGGACCTGTCCACCTGGAAGGATGCCAAGGAGTACATGGGCTTCTTCTATGACGAATACCTGGCCGAACCGGTGTTCCCGGAGCGGTTCCGTGTGGCGGTCATTGCCGCCGTACTGGAAAAATTCGCCGCTGTCTACGATCCCGCTGACGATTCCGCCACCTGGTTTGAGAAGGTCAAGGCCATCACCACCGAAGTGGGCTTCACCACAGACATGAAGGCCTATAAGGCCAACCCCGGTGCCTGGCCCGGCACCGTGGCCGATGTTTCCGGCTTCCTGCGTTTGGCCCTCACCGGCAAAGAAAACTCCCCGGACCTGTACACCGTCATGCAAATTTTAGGCAAGGACCGCTCCCTGGAGCGTATCCATAGAGCGTTGAAAAGCCTGTAAAATAGCATAGCAAAAAGGCCACTGGAAATTGTGCGGTGCTCAAAAACAGTATGGCATGTGTTTCCCCAAAGCTGCTTGCTGCATACAAGCACAGCGCCCGAAGAATCCGCGGACTCTTCGGGCGTTCTGTTTTGCGTATAGAGATTATTGTTTCCTGTATCCGCATTTCGGGCATATGCCTTTTTCGTTCAGGGCAATACCGCACAGAGGGCAGCGATCCACAGTGCCTTCCGGCTTATATTCCTGGGAGGCAGCATTCACGCCGCTGGTGAACGTCAGCTTGGCGATATTCAGCTTGTCCTTCAGGAGTTCATAGACGATCTTGATCATGCCCTCGACGGTCATGGTCTCCTTTGTTACGACCAGACGGCAATCAGGATAGGCCGTGGCCAGCTCGGTCTGGAATGCGGGGCCTTTCATCTTGTTGGTCGGAGCGCCATCCTTGATACCCTGCTCTTCATAGACCTTCAGAATTGCGGGCAGCAGCGGATCGTCTTCCCGCAGAATCAGAGCATGGTCGAAATTCTTCAGAACCTCCCATGCCGTCTTCTGGATTTCGTTGCAGGGGAAAACCATATTCACGCCCGGCTCCACGGTGTCTTCCACTTCGATGGTCAGAACGCCGGTATGTCCATGCAGATACTGAGCCTCACCTTTGAAACCATAAAAACGGTGTGCATACTGCAGGTCTAACTTTGTAATGCTTCGCAGGATAATCCTCCTAAAAAATTGATTTATGAAAACGCTCGTTTCCGCGCTTTTTCCGAAAGGAATTTATTCCTGAACGGAATTCTGCTGTTTCTTGCATTCCGGGCAGACACCATGAAAGAGAATATCATAATCGGTGAAGTCAAATCCATGGGTATCCCGGATCCCATGCTCAAGGCCAGTGACAAAATCCATGT
>JALEII010000040.1 GCA_022770345.1 Clostridiales bacterium
TGATTGTGCTGTAATATGTGTAGGTTCTAAGCTTGCGCTCATAGGCGACAGGAAACAGCGGGGGGAACGAATGTGTTCATATGCCGCAGAAACGCGTTTTGGACGAAATGGCAGACAAAGAAAAAGCAGTCCCGAAAGAGGTGGAAATAGCTTCTTTCGGGACTGCTTATTGCTGGTGTCATATCATATCGGAACTCTGAAAAGTAGTAAATTGGTAGTAAACTATGGAAAAATCGTTGTTTTTCGTGGTTTTAGGGGGTAAATCGGGGCAAATTCAGGTAGTGCCGTGGCAGACGAAAAGAATTTTGGTCATACGAAACTCTCTTTCAGGAAACCCGGGCAAAACGCCCTGCTATTTTTTCATTATATCACAGAAACAAGAAAAAAGCACTATCTTTCTTTTAGGAGGGAGGTATGTGGAATCACCCCTTCCTATTCAGCCCCGCTTTTTGAGCGGGGTATTTTTGTTAAATTGCCGGGAAAAATGTGCGTTCCGTTCTTTCCAGATTCACCCCGGAACAGGCAGTACGGCTTGCTGTTTGTACCGGATTTCTTGCCGTATGTGGCAATGCGTTTGACAAGCCGTCGGCGATTGTTGCACCCTAGGAACAAATCCGGACAGCGGGAATGCCGCTCTTTGGCAAAAACCATCGGGAGGAGCGCATATCACATGAACGAAAGGCCGCCGCTTGTATCCGTGACATTCGGAGTAGCGGCGTGAGCATGGTGATTTTCTCCTAAGATCATCTTCCCGGAAGGGGAAACCAAGAAAGAATAATCATCGGAAAGGCGGGGGACTATGGAGCCCGGCACGAAAACCATTTAGGAATATTTGAATGAAAAAACCAAAAATCAGCCACTTTTCCGGGATGATTCCGGGGAGCCCCTGACCTGCGGGCAGGCCAAAGCCGAAGTGGACGCCCTGGCCGCAGGCTTGCAGGACCGGGGGTCTGGGCAGAGGACGTTCTGGTCCTCCGGTTCCCCCGGACCGCCCCTTCGCCGCGCCGGAGCAGAACACCATGGCCCCGGCAGTACTCATCTCCGGCTCCACGGGCAAGACGAAAACCGTGGTTCTGAGCCAGTATAACATCGTCAACAATCTGGTGGATGCCGCTGCTTTCGGGGATTACCAACCGGAAGACCAGACTCCGGGCATTTTGCCTCTGTTCCGCATTTTCGGTCAGGTGCTGCTGTCCGGGAGCCTGATCCTGGACTATGCCATCCTGTTCCCGGAGACGGTTTCGGCTGACTCCGCCCTTCGCTGCGTGGAGGCCTTTGGTGTGGACCCGGATGAATGGGGACGGCATTCTGCACATCACGGGCCGTATCAAAGAGATCATCATCCGCAACGGCGTGAATCTGTCCACCCGGCGCATTGAGGAAGCCTAGCTTTCTGTCCCCGGCGTGTCGGCTGCGGCGGTGGTGGGCATTCCGCATCCGCAGCAGGGAGAGGTGCCGGCGGCCATGGCGGTGTCTGACCGGACCGAGGCGGAATGAATGGCTGATTTGGCGGGAAAGCTGCCGAAAAATGAGATTTCGGTCCGTATTGTGCTTGCGGAAAGCATCCCCTTGGCCCACTCCGGCAAGCCGGACAAGCAGACCATTCAAAAATTTCTCCAAAAGGCAAAAAATTCCCGGTGAAAGCCAGAATCCTGGTTTTCACCGGGGTGTTTTTTACTTTTCCGGGACAATGACCGTGGCAAAGTAGCTGATTTTCTCCGGCAGGTCCTCCATGGTTTGGAATACTTGCTCCGTGGGGAGACCGCAGTCGGCTACCATGGCGGATTTGTCCGCCAGCCCCTGCCGTTCCAGGGCCTGGGCCGTGCTGGCCATGGCGCTGCCGGATTTCATCAGGACTTTCGTCCCCGGCTGGGCCAAGGCAGTGTCCAAATCGGTTTTTCCCGCCGGGTAAATGTGGAGAGGGGCTTCCGGCTCCGTCAGGCTTCGGCCCAGTGCGGCAGCCACAGCGCAGAAGCTGGGCACACCGGGGACCATTTCCACCCGGAAGCCCATGGAACGGACCACATCCAGCACATAGTAGGCCGTGGCGTAAATGGACACGTCCCCCAGGTTCACCATGGCCACATCCCTGCCGGTTTCCAGAACAGTCGCGATTCGCTCCGCTGCCTTCCGGTAGCCCGCCTTCCGGGCGGATATCTGCCGGGCCATGGCAAATTCCAGAGGCAGGATTTCTTTGCCGGTCAGGTCCACTGCGCCTCTTGCAATCTCCAGGGCCAGCATTTCCCCGGAGGCGGTCCGGGGTGCGGCGATCACCGGGCAGTTTTCCAAGATTCGGCAGGCTTTCCGGGTCAGCAATTCCGGGTCCCCGGGGCCGACACCCACGGCGTAAAAGGTTCCGTTGTTCATACAGGTTCTCCAATCAAAGGGAATGTTCTACGGGAATGCCCGCAGCTTTTGCTATGGAAATCAGGGGCGCATTGGGCAGTTCCGCCTCCGGCCCTGCCAGAACGACCCGGCGGCACTGACGCATCCTGTTCAGTGCTTCTTGCAGCGTTTCCTCCGGGATGGGCCGGAAGGGCGGGGCGGAAATGACTTCTGCCGCCAGCAGCCGGGCCAGCCGATGGTCCAGGTCGTTGGTGTACAGAATGCCGGTGGCGAATGGGATGTTTTCCCGCTGCAGCTTCCGGTAAAGGGGGATGCCCGTTCCGGCACCCGCCAGCACGAAGATTTCCGGTGTGTCCCCGGCGGGCTTTTTCAGTTCGATGCTGCCGAACAGGGGATCAAAATAGCCGTCCTCGATGTCATAGAGCCGCCGGATGGCCTGCTCCTCGAAAATCTCCCCGGGCTCTCCGTAGCCAAATTGCGTGTCACCTTTGACGGTGAGAATACGGTCGGCAACTTTCTCTGCCAGGTCAATCTCATGCAGGGACATGATGACGGTGATATTATTCTTCCGGGCCATACGGGTCAGGATGGAGAGCAGGTCCAGCTTGTGCCGCACGTCCAGGAAAGAGGTCGGCTCGTCCAGCAGGATCATCTCCGGCTCCTGGCAGAGGGCACGGGCCAGGAGAATGCGCTGGCGCTGGCCGTCGGAAATGGCGTTGAAATCCCGGTCGGAAAGGTCCAGAGCGTGGACCGTTTCCATGGCCGCATCCACCACGGCTTCATCCCTGTGGGTCAGCACGCCAAGGCGGCCGGTGTAGGGATAGCGGCCGGTGGCCACAATGTCCCGGCAGGTGGTCAGGTCCACCTTGATGCGCTCGGTGAGAATGACCGCCAGTCTTTTGGAAAGCTCCCGGTAGGAAATGGTCTGCATATCACGGCCTTCCAGGAAAATAGAGCCGGAAATGGGGGCCAGTTCCCGGGCAATGGTTTTCAGCAATGTGGATTTTCCTGCCCCGTTTGGCCCGATCAGGGCGATTATTTCGCCTTTCCGGACCTCCAGGGAGATATTGCGGATGACCGGGACCTTGTGATAGCCGATGGTCAGGTCGTTGATGGAAAAATAGGCCATTACCGCCGCCCTCCTTTCTTCCGGAGCATCATGTAAATGACCACCGGTGCGCCGAAAATGGAGGTCACGGTGCTGATATTCAGCTCCGTGGGGGCGAAAGCCGTTCGTGCGATCAGGTCGCAGAGCATACAGAATACGCCGCCGCCCAGGAACGTGGCAGGGATGACCACCAGGGGCTTGGAGGTGTTCAGGCTGTGCTTCATCAGGAAGGGCACGGCGATGCCCACAAAGGAAATAGGTCCTGCGAAGGCCGTCACCGTGGCGGAGAGAATGCTGGAAAGCAGGATGAGAGCCGTGCGGAATACCTTGATGTTCACGCCCATGCTCTGGGCGTAGGCTTCGCCCAGCTGATAGGCCCCGATGGGCTTTGCCATCAGGAAGGTGATGAGGGTTGTAATGCCCACCACAATGCCGGCAACGCCTACGTTGCTCCAACTCATGCCGGAGAAGCTGCCCTTGGACCAGTTGTGGAGGTTCACAATGTCGGAATCCGCAGCAAAGGTCACGGTGAAATCCGTAATGGCCGTGCAGATGTAGCCAATCATGATACCGGCCACCAACAGGGTGGACATATTGGGGATCCGCCGGGAAAAGAGCAGAATGAAGCCCACGGACAGCAGGGAACCGATGAACGCCGCCAGAATCAGCGTGTAGGAGGAAACGATTCCGAAAGCCTCCATGAAATAGATCATGGCAAAGGCCACGACCATTTTGGCACCGCTGGAAATACCCAGCACAAAGGGGCCTGCAATGGGATTTTCAAAGAAGGTCTGCAGCAGAAAGCCGGACAGGGACAGGGCTCCGCCCAGAATCGCCGCCATGAAGATACGGGGCAGGCGAATTTTCCAGATGATGTTGACTTCCGTGGAATTTCCGGCTTTCGTCAGCAGAATTTCCACGATACGGGAAAGGGGGATGGGCACATTGCCGATGTTGATGTTCAGCACGGTGATGCAGCAAAAGGCCAGGATCAGCACCAGAAAGACCAGCACATACCTGGCCCGCCGCCGGATCTGAGAAACCCGGTACGCCCCGGCCGAAGCCGGGGCGGGGATAGAAGTGTTGTTTTTCATGTTAAGAAACCTTTGTCAGGAAGGTCATGGCGCTTTCGTCGCCGTCGGTGAGCACATGATGGATGTCCCGGATCATTTCGCCCACGATGTCCGTGGCTTGATAGAAGGACTTGCCGGTGCACCAGACGTTGCCCTCCTTCACGGCCTTGAAGTCGGCAAACAGCGCATCCTTGGCCAGCAGCTCGTCGATAGAGGAAATGGGAGCATCAATGGAGGCGTTGTAGATGAGAACGTCCGCATCCACCGCCGTGGCGTAAAAATTCTCCATGGTGATGGAAATAGATGTGGCGGTCTGGTCCGTGATCAGGTTCTCGAAGGCGTACTTGCCGCCGGCCAACGCAATCATCTTGGGAATGTAATCCGTGGGCTTGCGGATGACGATGGAGCCGTCGGAGTTCACATAGAAGAAGGCCACGGTCTTGCCGGTGTTCTCGAAGTTCTCCAGCTGACGGATGATGTCCGCTTGCTGATCGAAGAAGGCAGCGGCCTCCGCTTCTTTGCCCACCAGGGCGGCGTAGAGTTTGATCCACTCGGTCCGGCCCAGAGGGTAACTTTCGTAGCTGGAACGGTCCACCAGTACGGGAATGCCCAGGTCCTCGATCATTTCCTTCACCTTAGGGGTGTGGTAGATCATGGTGGACTCAATGGCCAGGTCACATTCCTCATTGATGAGCATTTCGTAGTCCGGTTCGCTGTACTTTCCGGCAAAGAGAATGCTGCCGTTGTTCAGGCCCTCCACGGCGGCATCGATGTACCAGCCGGAGGCCTGCACACCGGTCATGTGGATAGCGTCCACGGCGTCCATGGCGCTGAACAGAGCCATGGCGGAGGTGGCGGCCAGGTAAATGTGGCTGATGGGCTGTTGCAGCACGGTGATGCTGTCGTCCAGCCCGTCAGGGACTGCTGCCCCCTCCGGGACCACCAGGAAATCGCCACCGTCCACGATGCGGATAAGCGTGTAGCCGCCTTCATAGCGATAAAGATGGAAGCACTGGGCGTAAAGCAGTTCCGTCTCCTCCTGGAAGGTCAGACCGCTGATCTCCGGGGCCGCCGCCTCCGGCTCGGTGGCCGGGGCGGTGGTGTTTTCAGTGGAGGAAGGGACGGAGGGCTGCGTGGCGGGGGTAGTGGCCGCATCCGTGGCCTTGAGCGTGTTGGCTGCGCAGGCACCCAGCGTCAGGGTCAGGACCAGCGCCAGAACCAGCGCCGTCAGGCGTTGAAAAACTTTGTTCATGCGTTCTTTTCCTCCTGAGCGGTAATTTCTTTGATCATGTTGTCGGCCAGGTCCTCATTGCCCAGCAGGATGCCATAGAGCCGCAGCCAATCGGCCTGGGCCAGGACGTCCTTCTCGTCGGCGGAGCGGTCGATGAGCATGGGGACGTCCAGCACGGCGAATCGGTCTGCCAGGGCATCATAGCGGTCCCGGAACTCCACGGCGGTCAGATCCTCCCGGTCCTTTCCGGCTTCCTCCTTGCGCTCCTTGAGGGTCTCCTCGCTGAGCGGCAGCAGCTTGCCGGAGGTCAGGACCAGATCAATATCTGCCTTGACGAGGGCCTTGTAGTCGGGCTTGTCCCAGGTGCCGCCGTAGACCAGGCCGCCGTCAGCAAAGGCCTTGGCAAGGGCTTTGTTTTCGGTCTCCTTCACGCCCAGAGCCTTGATGATGCCCAGGGAATCAAAGGCTTCCAGGGTGTCCAGAGGCACTTCGTCCATCAGGAAAAGGCTCTTGGAGGGAAGGGGCACGATCAGGTATTCCTTTTCCAAACCGGCGGGCAGTTCCGTGTCCTCGGGGACCAGCAGGTAGCGGAGGATGGGCTGCTTGTACAGCTCGGAAATGTAGTCGGCCTTGATCTGGGCGTTGTCGGTGGATTCCTCCTCGGAGGCGATGCTGCTGCCGGAAGCCGCAGCCTGGGCGGCCTTGCCGGCTTCGGCCAGAGCCTTCCGGGCTTCGTCGGTGTCCAGAACGGTGTCCTTGGTCAGATCGATCTCCGCCAGAACGATGCCGTCCTCATAGCGGAACAGCTTCAGATACTCGGCGTGCTCCAGCTTGATCTCCTCCAGGAAGGCCAGCCCCATGATGTCGGGGGCCTCGGTGCTGAGGGTGTCGCTCTTCGTGGTACTGCCGGGCTTTGCATCCGTGTCCTTCAGTTCCACAAAGATGGTGTATTCGATCTCGTGGGCGGCGGACATCTTGGTGGTCATGCCCAGAATGCGGTTGTTCTTGTTCAGCTCCACGGGAATGGTAAAGACGGAATTGCCGGCGGAGTAATAGATGCTGCCGGAGGCCTTCACATGGGCGTAAGCCGTGGGAGAGCCGCTGGCGCTGACGAACTGGATGGTGGCATAGGCCTTACCGTTCTTTACCGTCACCTTGGTGCAGACGATGCGGGCCCGGCCGGAGCCACCGGAGAAGGAGAAGTTGTCAGGGGCATATACACCGTCCTTCAGGTGGGTGGAGTTGTTCACTACGGTGGTGGAACCGGAGGTATCGATCTCGTTGCGGGATTCGTCGTCGGGCTTCTCCGGGTCTACGGGGGTCACGGGCACGTCGGGTTTCGTGGGTGTGGGCGGCACGTCGGGGGTGTCCACGTCGCCGATCTTCACCAGAGAATCGGACAGGAAGGTCACGGTTCGGTCATACCACTTGTTATTTTTCTTGCTGTGGGCGGCGATGCTCAGCGGGGCATCCAACTCGGAAACAGGCACGGTGTAGGTGTACTTGCCTTCTGCATCGGTCTGGAAGGGGGACCAGGTACGCTTATCCGCTGCGTCGGCCTGGGCACTGGTACCGGCGTAGAGGTAATCGTAGCCCGTGCCGCTGAGGGTCAGGGTTGCGACCATTTCACCGTTGAGTACATCCAGCTTGGCGCTGACGATCCTGAACATGTCCGCATCACACTGGGTGGTGATGGTGTAGCTGCCGTCGGTGGCGGTGCGCTTCTTGGCGGACAGGTCCAGCGTCACAGACCGGTTGTACCACTTGTCGTTCTTCTTGCTGTGGGAAGCAATGGCGATTGGCTTGCCGGGGTTCTCCACCGTCAGGGTGTAGGTATAGAAGCCGCGGGTCTCGCCATTGATGGTGCAGTTGACAATTTTGGCTGGGGCCCAGTTGCCCGGGTCGGCATCGGCCTGAGCGCCAGTACCGGCGTAGAGGTAATCGTAGCCCGTGCCGCTGAGGGTCAGGGTCAGGGAGTATTTGCCGTCCTTGGCGGTCAGAATGGCCCGGACCACCTTAAACATATCCGCACCGGTCTGGGCGGGCACGTTGTACACGCCGTCGGCCACGGTGTCGCTGGGAGTATCCGGTTCACTCGGGTCTACGGGAGCGGAGCCAATGCGGGGCAGGTAGTCACTGAGGACCAGGTAATCCTGCTTTTCCAGCCAGCCGGAGGAGCTGTGCCGCAGGAAGGGAATGGGGCTTCCCAGGGCGCTCTTGGGCAGGGTGATGGTGTAAATTTTGTAGCCGAAGCCGATGGGGGTGTAGTCCTCATAAGTCACGGCATTGGCATCCCGCAGGGAAGTATCGTCGGACAGCAGACCGAAGTACAGCTTGTCGTAGGTCTTGGACCGACACACCCACAGAATGGTGACGGTATCGCCGGAGACAATCAGCGTGGAATCGCTGTCCACCGGGAAGCTGCGGTTGTTGTTCCGCTGCAGCTGGGCGTAGGCGTTGCCGAAGAGGTCATAGGTGCCGTCGGTGTAGTAGGACAGGTCGAAGGTCCGGCCAAAGTTTGGAATGTTCAGGAAATAGGTCTGGGTGGTGTCCCAGCTGCCGTCGGAGAAGCCGGTGACGGCGGGGATGGACACGCCTTGCTTGTTGCTGGACACGGTAAAGACGAAGGTGGTGGTGCCGTCGGCGTTTACCGTGCCGGTCACATAGCCGCTCTTGTCCTGATCGAACCGGCTGCCCAGATACAGCTTGTCGGCAATCTTTGCGGAGTTGTTGCCGGCGGCCTTGCCGGTAATGGTCACGGTGATGGTGTCGCTCTTCATGGCTGCGGAGGAGGCGCTGATCTTGAAGCTCTGCTCCACCTCGCTTCCGCCGGCGATCATGTGGATGTCGGCATCATCGATGCGAGTCTCCGTATCGTCCCGGAGCCGGGGCAGATAGTCGGAAAGCACCAGGTAATCCTGCTTTTCCAGCCAGCCGTTGGTGTCCTGGAACCACAGGGGAGAGTGCCGCACGAAGGGAATCTTGCTTCCCAGGGCGCTCTTGGGCAGGGTGATGTAGAACACCTTGTAGTTCATGCCGATGGGGGTATAGTCGGCGTTGGAAATGGCGTTGGCCTCCCGGGTGGCCATGTTGTCGGTCACGAGGCCAAAGTAGAGTTTATCCGTGTCGCTGGCACGGCTGACCCACTTGATGGTGATGGTGTCCCCGGAGACGGTCAGGGTGGAGTCGGTATCCACCGGGAAGCCCCGGTTGTCGGCTTTGTCCAGATAGGGGTAGGCGTTGCCGTACAGGTCGTACACGCCGTCGGTGTAGTAGCTCATGTCGAAGCTGCGGCCGAAGTTGGGGATGTTCAGGAAGAAGTCCTGATTGGTGTCCCAACTGCCGTCGGTCATGCCGATGACGGCGGGAATGGATATACCCTGCTTGTCGGCGGACACGGCGAAGGTGAAGGTGGTCTCCTTACCGTTGACGGTGCCGGTAACGGCGGAGGACTTGTCCTGATCGAACCGGCTGCCCAGGTACAGCTTGCCGGCGATCTTGGAGGCCAGAGAGCCGCCCATGGTGCCGGTGATGGTGCAGTAGATGGTGCCGCCGATGAGGGTGGCGGAGGAGGAACTGACATGGAAGCTCTGCGCCACATAGCTGCCTGCGGCCAGGAACTGGATGCCCGCATCGGACAGTTCTGTGCCGGAGTCGGCGGGACCGTCGGCGGGAATGGAGAGGACCAGGTCCTTGCTGGTGTACCAGCTGCCGTCGGGCTTGCCCAGGCAAATGGGCATCTGCGTGCCCCGGTAGGAGACGGGTACTTCAAATTCAAAGACCCAGCCGCCCCCATTTCGGGCAGTACCCTGCACATAGGGGGACTTGAAGGCATCGGCCTTGGAGCCAAGGTACAGTCTGTCAAAGGAGGTATTGGCGGTCTCAAAGTGGATGAGCAAACGGCTGTTCAGGACCACCATGCCGGTCTTGGCAGCGGAGAACATTTTGAACTCCACACCATCCTCCGCCTTCAAGACCTTGATTTGGGCCTCCTGCAGGTCGGAGGGCAGGGTGGGGATAGCGGGGGCGGGGACCGGCTCCCCGCCGGGCTCCGTGGGCTGAGTGGGGTCGGTGGGAGTGGTGCCCTCGGGAATGTCGGAGGGAATGATCAACTCCAGTTCGCTGGAATTGTAGGGGCTTTTTGCGGTCAGGTCGCTTTTCAGAATGCAGACCGGTACCCGGGTCCCGGCGGCGGAGGCGGGCAGGGTGAAGTGATAGGTCTGCTTCTCGCCGGACACACCGGCAACCACGTCAAATTCACCGCCCTTGTCCAGCTGATCGATAAGCGCCGTTCGGGTGCCGAAGTACAGGTAGGAGTAGGTAAAGGCCCCGCTGGCGGCGGCATTCACGTACACAGTGGCGTAAATGGTATCGCCTACCTTGACAGCCGTTGCCTTCTCAATTTTGAACATGGGGTAGACGGCGGTGGCGTCCTGCTTGGCAACATACATCTTGCCGCTGACGTCCTGCTCGTCCACCGGGGCGGCGGGGTAGGAAACCGGCGTGGGGACGGGCGTGGCCTTGCCCTCAGGAATATCAGCGGGAACGATAAGTTCCAGTTCACTGGAGTTGTAGGGGCTTTTGGCGGTCAGGTCGCTTTTCAGAATGCAGACCGGTACCCGGGTGCCGGCGGCGGAGGCGGGCAGGGTGAAGTGATAGGCTTGTTTTGTGCCGGAGGTGGTTTCGACAACAGAACCGGCTACGACATCAAACTCACCGCCCTTTTCCAACTGTGCAATCAGGGTCGTGCGGGTGCCGAAGTACATATAGGCGTAGTTGAATTTGTTTCCACTGTTCGGGTTCACATAAGCGGTGACGTAAATCGTATCGCCTACTTTGATGGCAGTGACTTTTTCCATGTTGAACATGGAGTAGACGTCGGTGACGTTCTGCTTGGCCACATACATCTTTCCGCTGACGTCCTGTTCGTCCACGGGGGCGGCAGGATAGCCTACGGGAGTCGGAACCGGCGTCGGGGCCTCGGTGGGCTCCGTCTCATCAGCGGGAGCTCCCGTGGGGGCCGTGGTCGGCTCGGTGTTTTCGGC
Organism: Clostridiales bacterium; assembly: GCA_022770345.1. GTDB lineage: Bacteria > Bacillota > Clostridia > Oscillospirales > Oscillospiraceae > Faecousia. The sequence goes on from JALEII010000040.1 coordinate 10,804, forward strand.
CGGGGCTTCCGTGGGAACGGTACTCGGCTCCGTGTTTTCGGCAGGAGCAACCGTGGGGGTGGTGTCCGGCTCCGTGCCGTCGCTGGGAGCTGTGGTGTCGGCCTCCGGCTCGGTGGATGGATCCGTGGCGTCCGGTGCAGACTGGGGCTCGCTGACGGTCACGTCGGTGCCGTCATCCTCCGCTGCAAGGGTGGGGGTAATGTTGCCCACCAGCAGACAGAGCACCAGCAGCAGCGCCAGAATTCTGGAACTGATTTTGTGCATAAAAAATGCCCTCCTATAAAATTCTCCATGGGAATCTCACAGTAAAGGCGCAGACGCTCCTCCCGGAAAACAAAAATCAGAGCAGCCAAACGGCTGCCCTGACGGTGTTTTCAGAATACAGAAACGCTTTAATCGGAAACATACCCACCCGGTGAAATATCCTGACTCCGCTTCCTTGTTTCCCCCGCCTTCCCGGTTGCCCAGTGGCATATTGGAGGTCACTCCACGTTACAGTTGCCGTTACAGTCCGTGGTTCGCACACGGTTCCTTCATTCGGATGGCTGTTATTCACTTTTACGGGAAATTCATCCATGTGAAAACAGTATAGCATAATTCCGCATTTTTTGCAACGGTCATCGGGGAAAAAACGGCAAAGAATCCGGAGATTTTCATGTAAAACGGTTGATGAAAACCGGCTGGGGCGTTCCGGCATGATTGCCGGTGCGGGGGTCGGCGGCGTGGTCGCCGGTGACGACAAAATAGGGCAGTTTTGCTGCCAATGGGCGGATGATTTCGATGTCTACTTTTGCAAGAAATGCATGCTTTTCTCTTGCATCTTTCCGATGGGACGCCTCATCGGCCCCGTTGATGTGCAGCAGCACAAAGGGGTACTTTCCGGCGGCATCCAGAGCGGCCAGACACTTGGCGGACAGGTCCGTATCCGTGTCGCCGGTAGCGCCGGGGACGGTCCAAACATCCATACCCAATAGCTTCCCGATGCCCCGGACCACGGAAGTGCCGGAAATCACGCACCCCTTTTCCGGGAAGGGCGGCAGGGCGATGGGCCGGGACTGGCCCCAGGGAATGCAGCAGCACTGGGGCAAGCACAGCGTCTGAAACACGGTTTCCAATTCCGGGCAGCCCCTGGGACACAGGTCCTCTGCCAATTTGCCTGCCAGAGCATAAGGGGGATAGGTGGTGAGTTCCTTCGCGGATGCGCCAAGATCGGGAAAAATCAGCAGACTTTTGTACCCGCCCAGGGAAACGTACCGGCAGGGCAGGCCGGAGGGAATTTCTGCCGGGGCGGCCAAGGGAGCAACACAATGCCCGCTTTCGTCTCTGGAAAACCAACTGCCCCGTAAAATCAAATCGTTTTCGCCCACCGGAATTCCTTCGCCCAGGGCTTCGGCGTACCCCCGCAGCAGCGCCGGCACGCTCCGGACGCCCAACAGATGGAGAATGCAGTTCAGGCTTTCCGGCTTTTCCCCCAGAGTAGTATCTACGTCCCTAAGACGGCGGAGGCCGGACAGGGCCGGGTAATCCGCCGGGTCAAATTCCGGGTCCGTGAACCCGTCGAGAATACAGAGAACAACGCCCATCAATACTCAATTCCTTTGCGCGCCAGTACCCCACGGTCAAAGGGGTGCTTGACTTTCTTCATTTCCGTTACATAATCGGCCTGCACAAGAAGTGCCTCTGAAGGATTCCGGCCCGTGAGAACCACTTCCAGATTTTCTGGTTTGCTTTTGAGAAAATCCAGCACGGCATCTTCGGGAACGGTCCCGTGATTACAGGCGGAAACGATCTCATCCAGCACCAGTAGTTCCGCATTTTTTGCGCTTATGCAGGCGGCTTGGAACAATTCCGTGTAATCCCGACTGGCCTGGGCCTGTTGTTCCGTCGTCATGCACTTCCAGAAACCGCCGACGGTTTTTGTATGGAGGACGGTGATATTGGGAATCTGCCGGAGCAGGGAAATTTCCGAGGAACTGCCGTCCTTGAAAAACTGGGTGAAAACCACCCGGTTTCCCGCACCGGCAGAGCGGATGGCCAGCCCAACGGCGGCGGTGGTTTTTCCTTTGCCGTCGCCGCAGTAAATGTGGATAAGGCCCGCCATGATCACACCTCCCGGTTCAGGACCCGGTACACCAGTTCCATGTCCAGACCGGACCGGACCGCATCGGCCAGTTTGTCGTATTGGGCTTCCTTGTAGGCTTTTGGGTCAAAGGACCCCAGCCGGGCCGGGTCCAGTCCTTTTTTCCGGCACAAGGTCCCAAGAATGGCTTCGGCCACGCCGGGGGCGTCAAAAATGCCGTGGATATAGCTGCCGTACACATTGCCCATGCAGGTGACGGCACTGCGGCGCTCTATGCTCCGACCCATGTGAATTTCATAGCCCTGGTAGGCAAGGCCGTTCAGACAGGCGAGAAGCCCCGGAATATTTTCAAAAATCCCTTCCGTTTGGGTCTGGACCTTTTCTCCCAAAAACAGGGTGTCCATATCCAGAAGGCGCATGCCGCTGATCTCGGAAATGCCTGCCGCTTCCACCTGCTCCGGATCCGAAACGGACCGACCAAGCATCTGGTAGCCCCCACAAATTCCGAAAATCGGAGTCCCGGCAGAGGCAGCTTTTAGGATGGCGGCTTCCAGACCGCTTTCCCGAAGCCATTTCAGGTCGGCAATGGTGCTTTTTGTGCCGGGGAGCATAATCATATCCGGGTCGTGAAGGTCCGAAACTTTCTCCACATACCGGACGGACACGTTTTCAAATCGCTCGAAGGGAGCAAAATCCGTGAAATTGGAAATTCTGGGCAGACGGATGACCGCCAGATCGATGTCCTTCCGACCGGCATTCCGGGTGAAGCGGGTGGAGAGACTGTCCTCGTCGTCAATGTCCACATAGACGTAAGGAATGACCCCGGCTACCGGGACCCCGCAGAGATGTTCCAGCGTGACCAGTCCCGGCTCCAGGATTTTTTTATCTCCCCGGAACTTGTTCACGATGGTCCCCTTGATGCGGGCCCGTTCCTCCGGCTCCAGCAGGGCCACCGTGCCGTACAGCTGAGCAAAGACGCCGCCCCGGTCAATGTCGCCCACCAGCAGCACCGGCGCATCCACCAGCTTGGCAAGGCCCATGTTCACGATGTCCTCCTGCTTCAAATTGATCTCCGCAGGGCTTCCGGCCCCTTCGATGACGATAATGTCGTTTTCCGCTGCCAAAGAATCGTAGGCTTCCAGCACGGCAGGGACAAATTCCCGCTTCCGGCGGTAGTATTCCATGGCCCGCATATTGCCCTGGACTACGCCGTTCACAATGACCTGACTGCCCACGTCGGTGGTGGGCTTCAAAAGAATGGGGTTCATGCGGACATCCGGTGCAATTCCGGCGGCCTCCGCCTGGACCACCTGGGCCCGGCCCATTTCGCCGCCGTCGGCGGTGATGAAAGAATTCAGGGCCATATTCTGGGACTTGAAGGGGGCCACCCGGTAACCGTCCTGCCGGAAAATACGGCAGAGGCCCGCACACAGGAGGCTCTTGCCTGCATTGGACATGGTCCCCTGGATCATAATGTTTTTCGCCATGGTCAAACCTCCTGCATGGCCCGGATCAAGGCCTGATTTTCCTCCGGCAGCCGCACGGCGATGCGGTACCAGCCGGGACAAAGTCCCGGATAATTGTCACAGTTGCGGATGAGAATGCCCTTTTCCCGGAGGGCGTCAGCAAGACCCACACGGGCTTGAAACAGAATATAATTGGTGTCCGACGGGATGACCCGGAAGCCCAGGCCGGATAGGGAAGCGGAGAGAAAAACTCGCTCTTTTTCCACTGTTTCGACGCATTTTTGCAGAAATTCCCGCTGCTCCAGCGCTGCAATGCCCGCCGCTTGGGCCAGGCTGGAAATATTCCAGGGCTGTTGGCTCCGGGACATGGCTTCCAGCAGGGCGCTATCGGCACTCAAACCATAGCCCAGCCGGACCCCGGCCATGCCGTAGCTTTTCGTGAAGGCTTTCAGCAGAAAAAGCTCCGGGTAGCTGGAAAGAAAGCCCTTCCGGCTGCTGCCGTTCTTCGTCAGGTCCAGGAAGCACTCGTCCAGAAAAAGACGGATTTTCAAATCACGGCAGCATTCCAGTATGGCTTCTATCAACTTTGGGTCAGCCAGCCGCCCAGTGGGATTATTGGGGTCGCAGAGGAAAAGAACCTCCGGCTTTTCCAGACGCAAAAAGTCCAGAATTCCGGAATCCAGTGCAAAATCCTTGGATTCCTGCAAAAAATAATAGGATATTTCGCAGTCCAATAGCCCCAGGGCGTATTCCGAGAACGTGGGGGCCGGCATGGCGGCTTTTTGGGGATGGACGGCCCGGGCGTAGGCATAGATCAGGTCCGCTGCCCCATTGCCGCAGAGAATATATTTTTCCGGCACGGTTTCACGCTCTGCAATGGCGGCCACCAGCTTCCGGCAGTATGGGTCCGGATAGCGGTGGAGCCGGGGAAGGGCCTCCGCAATGGCCTCCTGAACGGCCCGGGGCGTGCCGAAGGGGTTGGTATTGGCGGAAAAATCCAGCAGGACCTTTCCGGCGTAAATGTCCCCTCCGTGGGGATTTTTCGTGTTGTAAAGCATCAGATCACCAGCAAAAGAAGCAGTTTTGTCCCGCAAAACAGGACCAGCGAGACCATGGCCGTGCCGTAGAGCAGCCTGCAGGCACGGGGAATGTCCTCGTATTCGATTTCCCTGACCGGGTCACCGATGTAGGGCTTTTTGTGGAGAACGCCGTGATAATAGGCGTCTCCCGCCAGCCGCAGGCCCAGCAGTCCGGCGCAGACGGATTCGGTTTGGGCGGAGTTGGGGCTGGCGTGGTTCCGCCGGTCCCGCCGCCAGATGCGCCAGCCACGGCGAATGTCCAGCCCTTCCAGCCAGCCCGCCAGCAGCATCAGGAGTGCCGAGAGTCGGGCAGGCAGGAAGTTGAAGAAATCGTCCATTTTGGCGGGAACCAGGCCGATATTCTTATAAGGCATTTCCACATAGCCCAGCATGGAATCCATGGTGTTCACGGCTTTGTAGAAAAAGCCCAGGGGCGCCCCGCCGATGGCCAGATAGAGCATGGGGGCAATCATGCCGTCGGAGGTGTTCTCGGCTACGGTCTCCACGGCGGCACGGGCCACGGCCCTGTCGTCCAGAGCGGCGGTGTCCCGGCCCACAATCATGGAGACGGCCCGGCGGTATTCCGCCGGGTTCCCGGCTTTCAGGGCGGTGTAGACCTTCATGCTCTCTACTTTCAGAGATTTGGTGGCCAAAATTTGCCAGCACATGATGCTCTCCAGGGCAAGACCCAACCAAGGGCCGACCTTGTAGCCCAGATACAAAATCCCAGCAGGTACGGCGGTGGAAATGAGGACCACCAGGAACCACAATACCCCACCGGCGACGTTCTCCCCCCGGACGGTTTTTGGGAATATTTTTCGCACCAGCTTTTCCATGGCGGAAATGAGCTTGCCGATGAGCACCACCGGATGAGGGATGGAATGGGGGTCTCCAAACAGCAGATCGATGCAGAACCCAAGAACCAGAGCCTGAAGATGGATCATTTTTCCTTCCTCCCCTGCATGGTGACGATGAAAATGGGATTTTGCCCGGTCATCAGGTGATAGGCCCCTAATTTCCGGTCTCGTGCCACGGAGACGGACACGACTTCCGTCTCCCGGAAGTCCGGAAGGGCGGCGGTCAGCTGGCCCAGGGATTCCAGGGTCACAGCGGTAGCTACGATGCGGGCCTCCGGGTTCATTTCCAAAATCACGTTCAGAATGTCCCGGAGATTCCCGGAGGTGCCGCCCAGAAATACATGGGTGGGGGCGGGCAGACCGGCGCAGACCGTCGGGGCCACCCCAGGGACCACTCTTACGTTGTCCGTGTGGAATCGGGCCAAATTCTGCCGGAGAATGTCCAGTGCGGCGTCCTTCCGCTCCACGGCATAAACGCTTTTGGCGTGAAACGCCATTTCCACGGTGACGCTGCCGGTCCCGGCCCCCACGTCCCAGACCAGGCTGTTGCCGTTCAGGGCCAGCTTGGAAAGACAGATGGCCCGGACCTCGCTTTTGGTCATGGGCACGGCGTCGGTCCGTAAAAATGCCTCGTCGGGGAGGCCCTGGGTGGCGGGAAGCAAACAGGAATGCTCCAACAGGGCTACGGCCAGGGGGTCAAAAACGGAATCTTTCAGTTCTTCGGCGGTGCCGCTCATGATGCGCTCATCGGGATAGCTGAGCCGTTCGCCCACCCGGACCTGAGTATCGCCAAGACCGGCTTCTACAAGATTTTTACACAGTTTTCCCATGCCGTCCTCGCCGCCCACCAGCACAAACAGTCGCTTTCCCTGGGAAAGGGGCAGAAAAACGGAGTTTTCACGGCCATGAAGGCTGACGGGGGTCACATTTTCATAAGACGTTCCCAGCCTGGCGCACAGGTACACCAGAGAACTGAGTCCCGGCAGCACCGCTACCGGATAGTCCGAAAGCAGGGGCAGCAGCTTTTTCGTACCGCTGAAAAAGCCCACATCCCCGGACATGGCAATGACGAACCGTCGGTATTCCCGATGACTCTGAATGCCGTCCCGGATGGACTCCGGGGCGATGGCCTCCAACCCGGCCTGACCGGGGGACAGTACCGCATCCAGCATCCGCTTGGCTCCGATGATGCAGTCCGCCTGGGCCAGAGCCTCCCGGACTTCCAGGGTCTGGGCGCTGCGGTTGCCGGGGCCGATACCAACAAGCGTAATTTTCGGAACGTAGGTGCAGCCGAACCGCTGGCAGAGAATGGCGAGGGCCTCCTCCAGGCTTACGCCGCTGCGCTGCTTGGGGCGGCCGATGATAACGGCCACGGCTCCTGTGGCCCGGGCGGCATCCAGTTTTTCTTCAAATCCACCGGCTTTTCCGGAGGATTTCGTCACCAGATATTTGGCCCCCAGGGCGTTCAGCATGGCAATATTCATTTCTTTGGAAAAAGGTCCCTGCATGGCCAGAATGTGGGAGGGCTGCAATCCCGCCTCCTGGCACAGCCGCAGGGAATCCGGCATGGGAAGGACACGGGCATAGACCCGCTGGGAGAATTCCGGCAGGGCCGTGAATTTGGCAAGTTCTTTACTGCCGGTGGTCAGGAGAATGGGACCTTCCGTGACGGAAAGATAGTCCACGGCTCCGGCGGTGTCCTCTACATAGACCCCCTGATCGTTATTCCCGGCATCGTCCCGGAGGAGCCGGAGATAATCGGTGCCGGTGGCGGCGCAGCTTTCGGCAATGTTTTCTGTGACCACGCTGGCGTAGGGGTGGGTGGCGTCCAGCACCAGGTCGAAATTTTCCCGGCGGAACAGGTCCTCCATTTCCGCTTTGGTCAGCCGCTTGGCGGAGATATTTACTTTCTCAGCGTGGGGGAGCAGCGCCTCCCCGTATTCCGTGGCCACGCAGGCGGTGACGGCCACCGGCTGCGAAGCGAGAAATTCCACTACTTCCCGGCCTTCCGTGGTCCCGGCAAAAACGCAAATTTTATACATCCCGGTATCCTCTGGGGGTGACCAGCTTCCCGGCCACCATTTTCGTCATGGCGTTGCCGATGAACACTGTGCAGAACATATCCACGTCCGCCGTCCGAAGCTCCGAAAGGGTCATATATTCCGCCCATTCCCCCTCCCGGCCGATGGAATGGGCCACGCCGCAGGGCCGGTCCTCCGGCAGATAGCGCAGAAGAATATCGCAGGCCATGCGCAGGTTGTCCGGGCGGCCCTTGCTTCTGGGATTGTACAGCACGATGCTCAGGTCCCCCTGAGCGGCACATTCCAGCCGTTTTTCGATTTTCTCCCAGGGGGTCAGCCGGTCGCTGAGGCTGATGACCGCAAAATCATGAGTCAGGGGCGCACCCAGCAAGGCCCCACCGCTGCAGGCGGCGGTCAGGCCGGGAATGACTTCAATCTCCGGGTCGATGTTTTCGCCACGCAACTCATAGAGCAGGGCGGCCATGCCGTAAATTCCGCTGTCTCCGGAGCAGATCATGGCAACGGACCTGCCTTCTTTGGCCTTGTCCAGGGCCAGTTGGCAGCGGATGGCCTCCCGGGTCATGGGGGTGGTCAGAAATTCCTTGCCGGGGTAGCGCTCCCTGACCAGGTCCACATATACGGTATAGCCCACGATCACCTGTGCATTTTTCAAAGCGTTATCTGCTCGAATGGTCATATTCTCATAGTTTCCGGGGCCAATGCCCACCACAAACAGCTTGCTCAAAACGAAACCTCCCAATGCTCTGCCGCCAGGGCCACGGTCACGCCGTCCCTTGCGGTTTTCTTGATAATGAACGTCTCTGCACCCAGCAGCGCCGCCCGCTCACACACGTTGTCCACTCCGGTGACGGAGCGGACGAAGGCGGAGGGGGTGAAGTCGCCGGGGACGGCGTTTAATTGCTCTGCGGAATAGAATTCCACGGGCAGCCCTGCCTCCCGGCAGAAGTCCAGCAGCCCCGCCTCCTGAGCTTTCAGATCGATGGAGGCGCAGCATTTGACGGCCTTCCGGTCGATTTGATTTTCGGACAAAACGGCCTCCACGGCCCCGGAAATGGCCTCCTTCGGTGTGCCCTTCCGGCAGCCGATGCCCAGGTGTAGAATTTTCGGGGTCAGCCGCAAAGTCGTCTCAAAGGGCGACGCTTTTTTCCAGTCCAGCAGGATGCCCACTTTCCCGGAATTGCCCAGGCACAGCCCCTTCGGCAGGGCCGTAACGATGGGGAAGGGGGTGCAGAGGGGCACGTCCCCCTCCAGTACGGCGGCAGACACGGCTTTCGCAGCGCTCAGGCTGGAAAGGGCGCAGTTCTGCTTCGTGGCCCAGGCATCCACGGAAAAACGGCCGTTGATGTCCGTGGCAGTGGTAATGACAGGGGCGGAACCCAGACTTTCTGCGATCTTCTTTGCCATATCGTTGGCCCCGCCGATGTGGCCGGACAGTACCGGAATGACGAAATGCCCCAACTCGTCCAGGACGATGACCGCAGGGTCCGTGGCTTTGCTGCGCAGGTGCGGGGCGATCTCCCGGACCGCCAGGCCCACACTGCTGATGAAGATTAGGGCCTGATTGGCCTGAAACAGGGGACCGTAAAAATCCCTGGCGGGGCGTTGGATGGAGCCAAATCCCGGTTCTTCAAACCGTTCCATGGTATAGGGGTGAACGGAGTCCTCCGGGAAGCAGGCCAGCACCCGCCGGGCAGTAACGCAGCCCTGACGGCTGTAAGCAAACAGGGCGATGTTCATTCCGTGGCCTCCCGGAATTCGGTGGTGAATCCGGGGTGGTAGAGCAGGGAACGGAGATATTTGTCTCCCATGCAGTCGCCCACGATGATGAGGCTGGTTTTTGTCAGGCCATTTTCCGTGACGGTCCTGTGGAGGGTGTCCACGGTGCAACGGAAAATTTTTTCCTCCGGCCAGGTGGCCTTATACACCACGGCCACGGGGGTGGAACCGGCATACCCACCGGCCAGAAGCTCCGCCTGCAGCTTCTCCGTCAGGCCGGTGCTGAGGAACAGGACCATGGTGGCACCATGGGCGGCCAAAGCCCGGATGGACTGCTTTTCCGGAACGGGGGTCCGGCCGGGGGCCCGGGTAATGATGACCGTCTGGCTTACGTCCGGCAGGGTGTATTCGGTTTTCAGGGAGGCGGCGGCACCGCAGAAGGCGCTGACGCCTGGGCAGACGTCGTAGGCGATGCCCCGCTGCTCCAGTTCGTCGAACTGCTCCCGGACGGCTCCATAAATACTGGAATCGCCGGTGTGGAGCCGGACGGTGGTTTTTCCGGCGGCCTCCGCTTCCACAATGACATCAATGACCTGCTCCAGGGTCATGGTGGCGCTGTTATAAATTATGCAATCCTGTTTGCAATAGGAGAGCAGGTCCGGATTCACCAGACTGCCTGCGTAAATGACCACGTCGCATTCGCTTAGGAGTTTTGCTCCCCGGATGGTAATGAGGTCCACTGCGCCGCTTCCGGCACCCACAAAATGTACCATTTTATATTTCCTCCATGATTTTTTTCAAGAGTGTTTCTTCATTATCGCTGAGGCCCAGAATGCCGTATTCCTTGGAGAACATGAGAACGCCTATTTCCATAGGCTCTGCCCGGTGATTCAGGTGGAAATAAATTTTCTCCGTGACCCGGCGCAGGGTCTCCCGGTCCAAGCCCTTTTCCCGGAGAATACGAACCGCATCGTCACAGGCGGCGCAGTCCAGCATTTCCCGGACCGTTTCCGCATCCGCTCCGGCGGCGGCTGCGTGGGCGGACAGAATCTCCATCCGGCAGTCTCCGTATTTGGAGTGAGTGTTCAGCATGCCACCGGCCACTTTCACCAGTTTGCCGATGTGGCCCACCAGCAGCGCCCCCCGGAAGCCCAATTCCCGGCACAGGTCCAGGCCATCCCCCAGGAAATTTGACACCTGCACGGCGAGGTTCATGTCCAGCCCCAATTCCTGCCGGATGAAATCCGAGCCGTAATTGCCGGGGGTCAGCAGGGCATACTCCTTTCCGGCGGCCCGACGCTGGCGTAGTTCCACCCGGATGGTGTCCACCAGAGCCTTTTCGCTCATGGGTTCCACAATGCCGGTGGTGCCCAGAATGGAAATGCCGCCCACAATGCCCAGCCGGGGATTGAAGGTTTTTTGGGCCAGAATTTCGCCCTCCGGGGCGGAAATGACGACTTTCAGGCCGCCCTTGTAGTCCGCCAGGGCCATGACTTCCTCCACGTTTTCCCGGATCATTTTTCGGGGTACGGAGTTGATGGCGGCGTTGCCCACGGGCTGGTCCAGGCCACGTTTTGTGACCCGGCCAATACCGATGCCGCCGTCAATGTCCACGCCGCTGCCCTCGGACCGGGTGACGGTGGCGAAGATCAGGGTGCCCTTGGTGATGTCCGGGTCGTCTCCGCCGTCCTTTTCAATGGCGCAGGAGACCTGCTCTGCGCTGCGGGCGATTTCCAGAACCGGCAGGTCCAGCCGGATGCCCTTGGGCGTGTCCAGTGTAATATCCGTCTTTTCCAGGCCGGTCAGCAGCATCCAGGCTGCGGCTTTTGCCGCAGCAGCGGCGCAGGTGCCGGTGGTGTAGCCCAGCCGCAGGCGCTTGCCGTCCTTTTCCATGTACTGTTCCATCAACGCATGATCTGGTAGAGCATGGCGTTGCAGATGGCGGCGGCCACGTTGCTGCCGCCCTTCCGGCCACGGGCGATGATGTGCGGCACCGGGGAATCCAGGAACAGCTCCTTGCTTTCCACCACGTTCACGAAGCCCACCGGCACGCCGATGATGAGCGCCGGGTCCAGTTTCCCGGCTTCAATGAGTTCGTGCAGGGAAATCAGGGCCGTGGGGGCATTGCCGATGGCAAACACGCAGGGCCTGGAAAGCTGCGCGGCCCGCTCCATGGACACGATGGCCCGGGTCACGCCTCGCTCCTTGGCCTCGGCGGCCACGTCCGGGTCGGACATGAAGCAGTGGACTTCGCCCCCCAGACGGCCCAGAATGGTCTTGTTGATGCCCGCCTTGGCCATCTGGGTATCCGTCACAATGTCGCAGCCTTCCCGCAGGGCGGCAATGCCCTTGCCAACGGCGTGGGGGGAGAACACCAAATTCTCCACATAGTCAAAGTCGGCGGTGGTGTGGATGACCCGCTTGATGACCAGCTCGTTTTCCGGATCCAGCTGGGTGTCCCCCAGCAGCTCGGTGATGATGGCAAAGCTGCGCTTTTCAATGTCCATGGGCTTGATATTTTCAAACATGGCGGTATTTCTCCTTTACACAGGTATCGTAGAACCGGATGAGAACCTCCGGATTGGCGTAAAAATGAAAGTGGGGGTACCCGGCGTAGAGCCGGTCCGTGGCGACGGCACAATCCCAGCTGCGGCCATTGGCTTTCCTGGCGGTGAAGGCGGCTCCGGGCGCGGTGCAGTCCCAGTGATGAAATTCATGGGCGGGAATTTCCCCTCCGGCGGGGCAGAGCAGGTTCTCTTGCTTGGCCCGGAGGGTTACATAGCCGAACCGGGTCAGCTTGCCGGTATCAAAGCAGGTCCCCGGCAGAAAGCCTACCATGGGGAAATCTCCGATTTTTTCCGTCAGATACATGAACCCGCCGCACTCGGCAATACAGGGAAGACCGCTCTCCAGAGCGCTTTTTATGGACGAGCGCATGGATGCGTTTTCGCTGAGGGCACGGGCGTACAATTCCGGGTAGCCGCCCCCCAGATAAAGGCCCTGAATATGCTCCGGCAGGGCGGAATCCTTCATGGGACTGAATTCGACGATCTCCCCGCCCATTTCCCGGATGGCTTCCAGAGAATCCTCATAGTAGAAGCAGAAGGCCCGGTCCCGTGCAACGGCTATGCGGACCGGCTCCCGCCGGGGCAGTTCGATGGGGTTGTACGCCAAATCCGGCGCCGTTCTGCTCAGGGCCAGCAGACCGTCCAAATTGATGGTTTTTTCCACCTGTGCAGCCAAAGCGGACATTTTTTCCTTCAAATCCGTCACTTCGTCCGCCGTCACCAGCCCCAGATGTCTGCTTTCCAGGGAGCAATTTTCCATTTTTGGGAGATAGCCGTAACAGAAGATGCCCAGCCGATCTTCAATGGCCTTGGACAGGGCGGAGTAGGCCATGGGAGAGCATTGGTTCAGCAGGACTCCCCGGATGTTGGAACTGGGTGCAAAATTCAGAAAGCCCTGAATGACCGCCAGCACGGAAAGGGAAGCGCCTTTCGCGTTGACCACCAGCACCACCGGCGAATCCGTGATCTGGGCCACCTCATAGGAGCTGGCCTTTGTGGAGGTCAGGCCCAGACCGTCGTAATAGCCCATGACCCCTTCCATGATGCTTATGTCCCGGTCGGCGGCATTTTTCGCCAATAAATACCGGAGGGTGTTTTCCGAAAAGAAATGTAGGTCCAAATTGGCACTTTTTGCCCCGATGATGCGGCTGTGGAACATAGGGTCAATGTAATCCGGCCCGCATTTGAAGGCCCCGACCCGCAGGCCCCGATTAACCAGCGCCTGCAGAATGCCGCAGACCATCGTCGTTTTGCCGCAGCCGCTGCTGACCCCGGAAAGTAAGATTCGATCCATGGATGCCTCCATAAACAAAAAACTGCGGCGATCCGACAAGATCGCCGCAGCCGATTTTTCTGCTGGCAGAAGCCGCCCCGCTTTTCGGCGGGGAACCATTTCAGCAGGTCTCCTGACTTGTGCATCCAAAGTTCCGGCGGGGCCTTCTCGGATTGCTCCAATGACCGGCTTTCGCCATTGCCGGGACCTCCGCACTTACAGTGGCGGTACCGCTCCGGATTCACACCGGATTCTCTATTCTTCCCGGAGGCTTTATCGGCGGACCGGGACACTGAAATGTTCATTTTCTACCATGATACTCTGTTTTTCCCCGGTTGTCAAGAAAAAAGGGGGATATTCAACGCTTATGCCGGGATGGGGTGGATTTCGATGATCCGGCCGCCGAGGCTTTCGTAGATTCTGTGGGAGATGGAGAGCACGGTCCGGCCCTCCGAGGCCCGGCGCAGAGCTTCCATGACCCGGGCTTCCGTGGCCGCATCCAGGTTGGCGGTAATTTCGTCCAGCAGCAGCACGCCGGGGTCGGCGGCAGCGGCACGGGCAATGGAAAGAAGCTGCCATTCGCCTTGGGAGAACATGGAATCTGTGCAGGGAGTGTCATAGCCCTGGGGAAAGCTGCGGATAACGGTGTCCAGACCGGCTAATTTTGCGGCATTTTCCGCCATTTCTCTTGTGATTTGCGGGTCGGAGAGCGTAATTTGGTCCAGCACGGTCCCAGGAACACGGGAGAAGTGCTGTTCCACGCAGGCAATGCACTTCCGACGTTCCTGGTCGGGAATTTGGGCAACGTCTGTACCGCCGATGGTCAGACTGCCCTTCTGAGGATGGTACAGACCCAGAAGCAGTCGGAACACTGTGCTTTTTCCCGCACCGGTACGGCCCACCAACGTGACCTGTTCTCCGGCCTTCACCGTGAAGGACAGGTCCGAAAGCACGGTTCGCTGGTTGTAGCCGAAGGTCACATGAGAAAGCTCCACGTCCCCACGGGGACAGGCCCGCTGGGCGGGAATGTCCCGTTCCGGCTGGGCGAGAAAAGCGTCAATGCGCTTCACGCCGGCCATGGCAGATTGGATGGTCTGAATTTCCATGCCCAGCGCTTCAATAGGAGTGAAAATGCGGTTGATGTAGTCGATCATGGTCACGGCAGTGCCTACGGACATTCCGAAAAGCTGCAAGACCGTGGCGCTTCCAGTGGCGGAGAGCAGCATGACCAGGCCCACCACGGCGGCATCCAGAATCAGCACTACCGGGGAGTAAATGGCATCGTAGAAGTTGGTTTTCTCCACGGCTGCATAGCTTTCCTCGATGGAGCGGCCATAGCGGCGCTCCATGTACTCCTCCAGACCCAGAGCGTGAATTGTGCGGATGTTGTGAATGGTCTCCGGCACTTGGCCGGAGATGACGGCTACGGCCTTTCGGTTTGCCAGCTGTGCCGAGAGCATTCGCTTCTGTACGTGACGGGTGAACAGGGCCAGCAACGGCAGGACCAACAGCAGGACCAGGGCCAGACCGGTATTCTTGACGGCGATGACTACGAAAATGGAGAGAATACGGCAGGCATCCGCCATCATGGAAATGACGCCGGAGGTGAACAGGGCTTCCACCGTGTCCACATCACCGGAGAACCGGGCAGCAATTTGACCGGGGTCCTGAGCGGACAGGGTGGCGGCGGGGAGACGCGTCAGCTTCCGGGACATTTCGGACCGGAGAGCATGGGCCATTTTCTGGCCGAACATTTCCAATAGGGTCTCCTGAGCGGAACTGAGAATACCGCCCAGGGCCAGAGAAGTAAAATAGCAGAGAATGGCGGCCAGGGACAGGGAAAGTCCGCCGGTCAGGCCGTCTACGATGCGCCCTAAGAGCAGCGGCGGCAGCAGGGTAGCCAGCACCGAGGCTGCGGCGCAGAGAACGGTGCCGACGCTGAGCAATTTGTGTTCCTTGGCAGCGTCCAGTACGGCGGTAAACACGCCGTTGGTGGCTTTACGCATGATCCTCGCCCCCTGTCTGACCTTCGTAGAGATTCCGGTAAGCGGCATTGCTTGAAAGCAGCGCCTCATGGGTTCCGGCGGTGACAGTGCCGTCCTCCAGGAACAGGATTTCCTTCATTTCCGGGAAGTGATAGAGCCGATGGGAAATGAGCAGGACAATTTTATCTTTGGCGTATGCCTTCAGGTCCGCAAAGACCGCATCCTCCGTGGGCCGGTCCAGAGCAGAGAAGGGGTCGTCCAGAATCAGCACCGGACGGGGATGAGCCAGGGCCCGGGCCAAAGCCAGACGTTGGGCCTGACCGCCGGATAGCCGCACGCCGCTGCTGCCCACTATGGTGTTCACGCCCTGCTCCATGGAGCGGACTTCCTTGTCCATGGCCGTCAGGGAAAGAGCCGCCATGGGGTCGGCAGTTTCGCCGCAAAGCACGTTGGCCTTTATGGTGTCGTTCCACAGCTCCGGGTCATGGCCCAGATAGCCGATGCGCTCGGAAATTTCCCGTGCCGTCAGGCCGGAAAGCTCCCGGTTCCCCAGCCGGATGGAGCCGGAATAAGGCTCCTCGCACAGGAACATCCGGCCCAGGGTGGATTTTCCGCAGGCCACGGGGCCGGTGATGCCGATGATGTCGCCGGGCTTGGCGGAGAAGGTCAAATTCTGGAAGGTAGGCTCACAGCCGGGATAGGCGAAGGAAACGCCCTTGACTTCCAGCGGCTCCCCGTCGGGAACGTTCAGAGGCGGCAGAGCCTCCGGGGCCTTCATCAGGGGCTTCATGCGCTTCCAGGAGACCTCCGCCCGCTGGACGGAATGAAACAGCTTGGCGGTCTTGGAGGACTTGGTGGCCATTTTCACAAAGCAGGACAGGAACGTGGTAAAGGCTGCGATGTCCCAGGCCCGCCAGCCGTTGCCCAGCACATTTTTCCCGCCGAAATAGAGAATAAAGATCACGCTGAGATTGGACACTGCCAGGTAAAGAGGCGGCAGGGCTGACTGCCAGACGTTGGCCCGGACGGCGGTCTGCTCATAGTTGTCCAAAGCGTCCTCGTACCGGCCCTCCTGGGCCTTTTCACAGCCGTAGACCCGGTAGGTGACAGCGTTTTTGGCCCGGTCCAATGTGGCGGCGCGGAGGCCGGAGGCGGCTTTTTTGTAAGCAGCCCCGGACCGCTGGACCAGCTTTTTCATTTTCTGGGCGCAGATGTAGGACACCGGCGGGAAGATCATACACATCAGGGCCAGCCGCCAGTCATAGACCAGCAGCATGACGACATAGCCCACCAGCGCCACGCCGGTATCAAAAAATTCCGTGGTGAATTTCCGCATTCCCTCAGCGCAGTCGTCCACGTCGGAAATGGCCTTGGTCATCAGTTCGCCGGAGCCTTCCTTACCCAGAGCACTGCGGCTCTGCCGGACCAGATTGGCGTAGAGCACGCCCTTCATCCGGCGGTTGATGTTGTTGGCGAACCGGCGCACATAGAACCGCTTCACGAACCTGGCAGACTGGACCAGCATCGTCACCAGAACATAAGCGGCCACCAGCGCCGCCATAGCCCCGGCAGCCTCGTTGCCCTGGAGAATGTCGGCCAGGCACTGGGCCATCTTGCCTTCATACCAGGGACCGGCCAGCAGGCCAATGTTGTACACCAGGCCCGACAGCGTGACGAAGGTCAGGGGCAGCCATTCGGCCCGGAAGTAGGCGTCAATGCTGTTCGGGCGAAATTCATGCTTTTTCATGGTCTGACGCCTCCAGCATAGCGCTTACATGGAGAAAGCCGCTGCGGCTTTCCTCCTTGGAGCGGCGGTAAAGAATGTCCAGCAGTTCCAGAAACTTTTTCCGGTCCGTATCATCCAGCCCGGACAGAAGATACTCGTAAAAGGCATTTTCCGAGGCGGCTTTGGCGTCGCGGAGGTTCTGGGCCTGCTCCGTGGGGTAGAGCAGCTGGCTGCGGCCGTCGGCGGGGTTTGGCTCCCGGCGCAGGTAGCCCTTCCGCTCCAGACTGGCGGTCCGGCGGGCAATGGCGGGCTTGTCGGTGTTCAGGGCGGTGGCCAGCTCCGTCTGGGTGATGCCGGGATGGTGGCGGACGGCATGTATACAGTCGATTTCCGCAGTACCGATGTGTTCGCCCCGCATGGCCAGCAGCACCAGCCGCTCCGTCTCCCGGGCAATCTTGGTGATCTTTCGGGCAGGATGCTCCATGGTTTCCAACTTCCTCTCTTTGTTGTAGATACAACTAAGTAATTGCACATACAACTTGTTTGCAAACAGTATAGCACGGGGGCGCCCAAGACGCAACCGGAAAATCCCCGGCAGAACGGAAATTTTCCGCCCCGCCGGGGATTTGTATACCCGGTAAAACCGAAACTGAATGCTCTAAGAGATGGTATCCTCGCCATGGAAAATAATCTCGACTGATATAAGCCTGTCGGATGTACGAGATTGCATTGTGGCTAATTGTATTGGTTCATCTAAAGTTGGCGAAATAGGAAAGAATTCGAACGTAGTATCAAATGAAGGGCTCAAAGAATCAATCGGCACTGCATACCTAACAGTTCCTGAGGAGAAACAGTCCATAGTCAGGGATAAAGCGTCACAATTTGCCGTGATACTCAAGCAGCCGACAATTTGACGCATTGGAACGCGTTCTTCACCAATTGAAATACCACCAGATAAAAGAATCTTAGAACTGCCGGAAAATAACTCTGTTACAGTTATTTGAAGGCGTATTGCTTCTTCGGGAGCAACGATGTTGTATGCGCAATGAAAACTAGAATCGTCCGCTCCAGAGTCCACAATATGGATTTCTGGCACCGTTGGCTCATTGGAAATGTACGAGCATCCGCTGCAAAATGCAAGCAATAAGAGAATCAGCCCACATCGTACAGCAATTCTTTTAGACATATCGGACGCTGTATATACCGTCAGCAAACCCTGATGCTAAACGCATTGGACATTGGCCCCATGCTTCATAATCAGTGCTAGAAAGTACGAACCCAGAAGGAATCTGAACCCGTGTAGCGGTTAATATACCCTCACTAACGTAGTAATACGGTTTGAATTCTATATATCCTGTACGCCCAGCAGGAATCTCTTTGGCTATTGAAAAATTGGAGCATGAACTCAGAGACGCATTCCAAGAATAACCTGCGTTGACAGCAATTGCATTTTTTGCCTCCGAGGTGAGGGTCAAATCAGAGCCATAGCCAGCAGAAATTGTGAAACTTTCACCATAAGTTAATGTGGCAGGGCCAACAACATCCGGCGTAACTTTGAGACCTGTGCCAATACCTTGATAACTGTGCGTTTCTTTGTAGTTATACCTTGTCAGACTCCTCTTGTATGGCACAACCTCCTGAGATTCTACATATGGAGTCACATTCGGGGAATCGGGGACAACTGGCAGGGAGTTTAGCTCATTAGCGTACTCAACCAAATCCACTGAGTGCTCATTTCCATGTTCATCAATCTTAAAGGCATAGATAACAACTTCGCCAGTCGAACTGTTTTCGAGATGGATAGAGCCGTCATCTTCCGTTACGACAATCCAAACTCCATCCTGTGGGGTACTTTCTTCTGTTGCAAAGGCGGAAGAGGTTAACGAAAGAAAAACGGCGAAACATAGAACGATACAGAAAAATTTTTTCATACGGACCTCCTTTGTCGATAATGCAATTGAGAAATTAATTTTGAAAAATACTGGTGGTATTTTCAGCTATATTGTAACAGATAGCATTGAAAAAGTAAAGATTTTTTGCAAATTTAATAGAGTATTTGTTCTGGATAGTTACTTTTTCCACTTTGCCCGAATGGCGTTTCCCGCCAGACTGACCGGAATGGCCAGCAGGGCCGCCCAGAGCCAGCCGAAGCCCTGGTCAAAGAGCGGCAGATGTTCGAAAAGCCGGCCCAAGGCCCCCAGGGGGACCCCAGCCTCATAGAGGGCATAGACCAGACTGACGCAGCCGGTGGCCCCAGCGGAGAGGGGGTATACCAGGACACTGAACCGGTCCTCCACAATGATATTCAGCATCGGCAGAGGGACCACCGTAGCAAAAACCGGCCTTGTCAATGGGAGAAAAGGAGGTTGTTACGGGAGACGGTTGCATTTTTCCTGCGGACGTGGTAAAATAGCAAAATAAGGAGGCGACTATGGAAAAACTGCTTTGGGCAGCCGCTGCCGCCCTGGGATTGGCGGGAGTGCTGCTTCTGATTTTTTCGCCCATCGGAAAGGTCATCGGCCTTTGCGTGTTCGCCCTAGGCTGCGTGTTGGTGGCATTTCTGGCACTGCGCCGCTGGGCGCAGAAGAAGCCGAAAGCCGCCCGGAGTGTCCGACGGCTGCTGATCTGTATTCTGACCATGGGGCTGGCCGCTGCAATTTGGGCGGGGCAGTGCATTCTCCGGGCTGCTGCCGGAGATGCAGATGCTGACTGTAAGTACATTCTGGTGCTGGGGGCCGGGGTCAACAGCACGGTCCCGTCCACCTCTCTCAGGGATCGTATTCAGGCCGCCTATGCTTATCTGGTGGCCCACCCGGAGGCTGTGGCGATCGGTACCGGCACCCGGGGCAAGTGGGAGGACATTTCGGAAGGGGAGTGTATTTACCGGGAGCTGACCGCCATGGGCATCGCTCCGGAGCGGGTCTGGATCGAGGACCAGGCCCGGAACACCAGGGAAAACGTCGATTATTCCCGGGCGCTCATTCGTCAGCGCACCGGGGAGAACGTGGACAAACTGGGCATCGTTACCAGCGAATACCACCTCTATCGGGCAGGCCTGTTCGCCCGGCAGCAGGGGGTGGAGCCGGTTGGCATCCCCGCAAGGACGTCCAAGGCTTACTTATTTGTGGACTATTTCCTGCGTGAAATTCTGGCCGTGTGGTATTACACGATTTTTTAGGAGGATTTAAGAAAATGCTGGATCGGAAGTATGCGGATATTGCCTGGGACCAGGCTGCAGCCCTGCTGGCCATCGATTCGCCCACGGGCTTTACGGCAAAAGCCGCCGCCTGGGTGAAGGATTCCTTTGAGACCATGGGCTATCCGGTGAAAATGACGAAAAAGGGCGGTGTGCTGGTGGACCTGGGTGGTGAAGGCGAGGGCTTACTGCTGGCGGCCCATACGGACACCCTGGGCGGCATGGTGGCGGAGGTCAAGAGCAACGGCCGACTGCGGCTGACGGCTCTGGGCGGCATGAACGCCAACAACGGCGAGACGGAGAATGTGCGGGTCTATACCCGGGACGGCCGGGTATATGAGGGGACCTTGCAGCTATGCAACGCCTCCGTTCATGTGAACGGAGACTTCTCTACTACCCAGCGGAGCTTCGACACCACGGAGGTGGTGCTGGATGAGAATGTGAATTCCGCCGCCGGAACCAAGGCCCTGGGCATCGAGACCGGTGACATGGTCTGCTTTGACCCCCGGACCCGCCGGACGGAGAGTGGCTACCTGAAAAGCCGGTTCCTGGACGACAAGCTGTCCGTGGGCATTTTGCTGGGCTTTGCCCGGTATTTGAAGGACATGGGTGTGAAGCTGTCCCGGCATACTTACGTTTATGTGACGGTCTATGAGGAAGTAGGCCACGGCGGCTCCGCCTCCATCCCCGCCGATGTGACCGAGGCCATTTCCGTGGACATGGGCTGCGTGGGAAATGGACTTTCCTGCACCGAGCGGCAGGTTTCCATCTGCGCCAAGGATTCCGGCGGCCCGTACAGCTATGAAGTGGTCGGTAAGCTGATTGATGCCGCCAAAAAGACCGGGGCGGATTATGCCGTGGACGTGTACCCCCATTATGGCTCCGACGTGGAGGCCACGCTGCGGGCAGGCTATGATGTGGCCCACGGCCTCATCGGCGCAGGGGTCTATGCCAGCCACGGCTACGAGCGCAGCCACATCGAGGGCGTGTACAATACATTGAAGGTCCTTTGCGGATATTTGAAAATTTGAGAAAATTTCTCTTGCATTTTTCCACCGGTTCAGTTATAATGGACCGGTAAGCGCCGGTGTGATGGAATGGTAGACGTAGTGGACTCAAAATCCACCGCCAGCGATGGCGTGCCGGTTCGAGTCCGGCCACCGGCACCAAACCTTGCCGCTGTGATCTCGTTGAGAGGTCACAGCGGCGTTTTTTATTTCCGGACGGCGGCGAAAGTCTGCTCGTCTCTTATTCTGACATCAAGACCGTGGGTGGGTTCATGTCCATTCTGTAAGGAAAATTCAAAACCAAGCGGCGCAGGACCGGCCAAAGCAGCTTTTCTGCAATTATCTTAGCGCCAGGGCTTGGCGGGGGTGCTGCGCCGGTCGTACATCCGGGCAAGGCCACCTTCGCTGGTCTCTTTATACTGGTGGCTCAGGTTCAGGCCCGTGTCGTACATGGCCCGGCAGACCATGTCGTAGCTGATGTTCCGGCTGCCGCAGAGCAGATAGCTCAGGTTGCAGGCGTTCATGGCCCGCATGGCGGCCACGGCGTTGCGCTCGATGCAGGGAATTTGTACCAGGCCGCAAATGGGGTCGCAGGTGAGGCCCAAGCTATGCTCCATGGCAATCTCTGCCGCATATTCCACCTGGTCCAATGTCAGACCGTACAATTCTGCCAGGGCTGCCGCTGCCATGGCGCAGGCTGTGCCGATTTCCGCCTGACAGCCGCACTCGGCACCGGAAATGGAGGCATTGCGCTTGGTGACGCTGCCGATGATGCCCGCCGTGGCCAGACCTCGGAGAATGACGGAATCGTCGGCGTGCTGGGTCTCCTGAAAATACCGCAGCACCGCCGGAAGCACGCCGCAGGCTCCACAGGTTGGGGCGGTGACGATGGTGCCGTTGTCGGCATTTTGTTCGGCCACGGCATAGGCATAGGCACTGATGATGCGGCATTCCCGCAGGGGAGCCGCTTCCCCGGACCGCTGCTGGTCCAGCAGGAACCGGGCCTTCCGTTGGACCCCCAGGCCCCCGGGTAGAATGCCGGTGGTGGAAAGACCGGAGTCAATGGATGCCTTCATGGTGTCCCAGACAGTTTGCAGGAAGCCCCAGATTTCCGGGCCTTCGTATAATTCCACATAGTCGCTGAGCCGGGTCATATAGCGCCATTTGCACAGGTCCGCAATTTCCGCAAAGGTATTTTCCAGATAGATGTCCGGTCCCTCTACGTCCTCCCGGCCGGGAATGCGGATGTCCCCGCCGCCGATGGAGGCCACTCGCAAATTGGCCAGTTCTTTCCCACCCTTATAAGCGAAAAAGTCCATGGTATTGGGGTGGGCGTCTTTCAGATCTTCCTTGGAGAACACGATCTCCGTGGGCAGGGGGGAGAGGACCTCCCGCAGCACCCGGTCCGTGCCGTGGCCCACGCCGGTCTTGCTCAGGGAACCATAGAGAATGACCTTGAAGCTGTCGGCTTCCGGGTGGTCCTTCTTGAAGAGCCGGGCCGCCCGCTCCGGACCCATGGTATGGGAGGAGGAAGGGCCTTTGCCGATTTTATAGATCTCTCGAATGGATTTCATGGCGGTATCCTCGAATTCTTTTTTTTTAGTATAGCAGATATGGGAAGGAATTACAATCGCTTCTCAAAATAAATCGAAAAGAGTGGAAATCCGCTTGACAGTTGTGATATAATATCCGCGTATATTTTAGGAAAAATTCCGAGAGGAAGGAATTGCTATGGCAATGGAAAAAAAGGTCGAGCAAATCACGGATATGGACGTGGATTTTGCTCAGTGGTACACGGATATTTGCCGGAAGGCGGAGCTGGTGGAGTATTCCAGCGTGAAGGGCTTCACCATCCTGCGGCCCTACGGCTACGCCATCTGGGAGAATATGCAGTCCATCATGGACGCTGCCTTCAAAAAGACCGGTCACGTCAATGTGGCCATGCCCGCGCTCATCCCCGAGAGCCTTCTGAAGAAGGAAGGGGAGCTGGTGAACGGCTTTGCCCCGGAAGTGGCCTGGGTCACCATGGGCGGCAACGAGAAGCTGGAGGAGCGGCTGGCCTTCCGGCCCACCTCCGAGACCATGTTCTGCGATCATTGGTCCAACGTGCTGCACTCCTACCGGGAGCTGCCCATGCTCTATAACCAGTGGTGCAGCGTGGTCCGTTGGGAAAAGACCACCCGGCCCTTCCTTCGTTCCCGGGAATTCTGGTGGCAGGAGGGACATACCATCCACGAGACTGCCGAGGAGGCTCAGGCCGAGACCGAGCAGCAGCTGAACTGCTACGCCGATTTCTTTGAGAATACCCTGGCGATCCCTGTCATTCCCGGCCGCAAAACCGATAAGGAAAAGTTCGCCGGGGCGGAAGCCACCTACACCGTGGAGTGCATGATGAAGGACCACAAGGCCCTGCAGGGGGCTACTTCCCATTACTTCGGCGACAAATTCTCCCGTGCTTACGACGTGACCTTCACCGGCCGGGACAACAAGATCCAGTACCCCTTCCAGACCTCCTGGGGCAGCACTACCCGGATGATCGGTGCAGTCATCATGGCCCACGGCGACAACAACGGTCTGGTTTTGCCCCCGAAGATCGCCCCCATTCAGGTCGTTATTTTGCCCATTGCTCAGCATAAGCCCGGCGTGCTGGAAGCCGCCGCCAAGCTGGAAAGTCGCCTGAAAGAGGCCGGTTTCCGGGTGAAGGTGGACGATTCCGATAACTCCATGGGCTGGAAGTGCGCTCAGTATGAAATGAAGGGCGTGCCGGTGCGGGTGGAGTGCGGCCCCCGCGATCTGGAGAACGATCAGTGCATCCTGGTCCGCCGGAACGACGGCGAAAAGACTGCCGTCCGTTTGGAGGATCTGGAAAAGGCTGTAGCCGAGCAGCTGGCTCTGGTCCATGCGGGTATGTACGAGAAGGCAAAGAAGGACCTGGAGGACCATATCTATGCCGCTTCCTCTTTGGAGGAGGCCAAGGCCTTGCAGCAGGAGCATGGCGGCTTTATCAAGACCATGTGGTGCGGCGACGAAGCCTGCGAGGTCCGCATGAAGGAGGAGGGCGGGATGTCCTCCCGGTGCATCCCCTTCCATCAGGAGCATCTGGGCGACACTTGCGCCATCTGCGGAAAGCCTGCCAAGAAGATGATCTACTGGGGCATTGCTTACTAAAAGTAAATAAAATTTTGGGCCGACTGCGCATTTTGCAGCCGGCCCGATTTTTTATTTCCGCAGGAGTGCTGCCGCAAGGAAATGCAGCAGCAAAAGGACACAATAGACGATGCTGACCCAGGTGCATTGGAGGCTTCCGGTCAGGGAAAAGACCGGAAGGCAGGTGGAGAGCAGAAAGGCCAGCAGGGAGAGGTAGAACTGTGCGCCCCGGAGGCCGGGCCGGTCCAGGAACAGACCCAGAATGCCCAAGACTACCAGCGCGATGGCCAGCACGCCCGACAGGAAAGGAAAGGGCATCCCGTAGCCCACGGCGGTGAGGCTCAGAATGGGGCAGGGGCTGACGATGTACTGAACGGGGCTGGTTTCCCCCAGAAAGACCATGCCCATGCCGTTGGGCAGCAGAGACAGCACCGCGGCGCACAGAGCCAGCAATGTGGCAGCGAGTTGGAACGCTTTTCTCCGGTCCATATCAACGCCTCCTTGGCAGAATGTCGTTTTTCAAGGTGTCGAGCAACACTTCCAGTTCCTCCCAGGTGGTGTCCCTGCACAGGGATACCCGGAAAGAGCCGTCCATCCGCTCCGGGGACAGGTTCATGGCGGTCAGCACATGGCTCCGGTGGCCCTTGGCGCAGGCGGACCCAGCGGAAACGCAGATGCCCTTGTCCTGCAAGATGTTGATGGTGTTCTGGGTAGGTACTCCCGGCACGGACAGAGAGAGAATGTGGGGGGCCTCATGGCAGCCGTTGATGTACAGCCCGTCCAGAGTCGAAATTTCCGTCACCAGCCGGTCCAGCAGGGCCTTTTCCCGGGCAATATCCTCCCGGAACGTGGCCTGACCAACGGCACAGGCGGCGGCAAAGCCGAAAATGGCCGGGGTTCCCTCCGTTCCGCTGCGCATCGCCCCTTCCTGACCGCCGCCCAGAAGCAGTGCCGGGAAGGATTTCAGCCTGGGGCTGATGTATAAGGCTCCCGCACCCTTGGGACCGTGAATTTTGTGGGAGGACACACTGATGAGGTCTGCGCTCAGACTTTTTGCCTGGAAGGGGATTTTCAGGAAGCCCTGAACCGCATCCGTATGGAAAATGGCTTCCGGGCAGACCCGGTGGACCAGCTTCGCCATCTGGGCAATGGGCATCACCGCTCCCGTTTCATTGTTGACCATCATAACGGACACGAGAATCGTGTCCTTGGTCAATGCCTGGGACAGGGAATCCAGGGAAATGCGCCCTTCGCTGTCCGGCTGCAAATAGGTGACGGTGTAGCCCTGACCTTCCAGCTCTTTCATGCAGTTGAGAATGGCGTGGTGCTCCACGGCGGTGGTGATGATGTGTTTTCCCCGCTTGCCCAGCTTTTTTGCGGAGGAGAACACCGCCCAGTTGTCGGCCTCCGTGCCACCGGAGGTGAAGAACACCCGGCTTGGCTCGGCACCCATGGCGGCGGCCACCTGGCCCCGTGCGGTCCGCAGGGCCCGTGCAGCGTCCAGACCAAAGTCGTACAGGGCGCTGGGGTTGCCCCATTGGGTGGTCAGGGCGTTGACCATGGCCTCCAGGGCGGCGGCGCAGGGTTTGGTGGTGGCGGAATTATCAAGATAGATCATAATATCACTTTCCTACACAGAATCGTTCAAAAATTCGGGCGGTAATATCCTCCCGGACCGTGGCCCCGGTAACTTCGCCCATGGCGGACATGGCTTCCTCCAGATCGGTCAGCAGGGCGTCCGGAGTCTGGCCCAGCTTCATGCCCTGCATACAGGAGAGCATGGCCTCATAAGCCCGGCGGATGGCGTCATACTGCCGGGGATTGGTGAGAATGGACCCGTCGCAGGGGGCGGACCCGGCGAACAGGGTCTCCAGAATCTCCGGCAGGCTCTCCAGTCCGCTGCCGTCCTTGGCGCAGATGGGCAGCACCCAGTCGAAGGGCAGGTCGGCAGGCTCCACTACCTGCCCAAGATCTGCTTTATTGAGGAAGGCAATGGCATTGGGGGCATCCTGGGCCAGGTCCATGGCCTCCCGGTCCTCATCGGTGAGTGGCCGGGAGCCGTCACAGACGAACAGCACCAAATCGGCCCGTTGGGCCGTCTCTTTGGAACGCTCCACGCCCAGAGCCTCCACGGTGTCTGACGTTTCCCGAATACCGGCGGTGTCCATAAGCCGCAGCCGCAGGGAACCAACCCGGACGGATTCCTCCACCATGTCCCGCGTGGTGCCGGGAATGTCCGTAACGATGGCCCGGTCAAAGCCCGCCAGCCGGTTCAGAAGGCTGGATTTTCCCACGTTTGGCTTGCCTACGATGGCGGCGGCAATGCCCTGACGGAGAATTTGTCCCTGAGAAAAAGTGGAAAGTAAATTATAGAGGGCTTTCGCTTGGGTCCGGAGGGCGTCGGCGTACTCGGCCAGACGGAAATCCGCAATGTCCTCGTCCGGGTAGTCCAGAACGGCGTGAAAATGGGAGCAAATATCCGTCAGTAGGTCGTAGGCCGGGGCAAGCTGCTTTTGTAGGCTGCCGCCCACCTGGCCGGCAGCGTTGGCGGCGGCATCGGCGGTTTCCGCTTCAATTAAGTCAATGACTGCTTCCGCCTGGGTCAGGGCCAGCTGGCCATGTAAAAAGGCCCGCTTGGTGAATTCTCCCCGGCCTGCGGGCCTGGCTCCGGCGGTAAAAAGGGCTTCCAGTCCGGCGGAAAGCACCGCCGGGGAGCCGTGGCATTGAATCTCTACCGTGTCCTCGCCGGTGTAGGAGTGGGGGCCGCGGGTGTACACAGCCAGACACTGGTCGATGACCCGGCCTTCCCGGTCTCGCAGGACCCCCAGCACCAGCTTCCGGTCCGGAGCCTCGGAAAGGGAAGCACCGTTGTTTCGCTGAAAAACCTTCCCGGCGATTTCCGCACAGCCGTCCCCGGATAGGCGGAGAATGCCGATGGCGCTGACCTGGGAGCCGGTGGATACGGCGGCAATGGTGTGAGACATAAACATCTTCCTGTTCTTGCTTGTTTCTGCTTATCATAGCACGCCCCGGAAAGAATTGCAACAAAATTGGATAGTTTCTGGAAAAACAGGCAGACTATTCTCCGAGGTGAGGACCATGTGGGACCGTGAAATTACGGCAATGTTCGACGGGGCGGGGGACTTTATCCGGCGGCCCCTGCAATGCGGCGCTTTGACGCTGATGACGTACGCTATCGACGGGCTGACCTCCGGCGGGGACATTTCGGACTTTGTTTTCAAGCCTATTTCCCAGCAGCTCCGGGGTGCGACCATGCAGGAATTATACGATAACGCCCTTTCCGGTGCCATTTATAACAGTGTGGCCGACCCCTGTCCGGACCCGGAGACGGCGGCGAAAAAGCTGGTTAACGGCTTCTGCGTGGTGCTGTTCCCAGAGGTGGGGGCCATCGCCTTTGAGGCAAAGACCTCCGACAAGCGTTCGCCGTCCCCGCCGGAGGTGGAGAACACCGTCAAGGGGGCCAAGGACGGCTTTGTGGAGACGGTCCGCTCCAATACCAGCCTCATCCGGCGGCACCTCCGCTCCCCCAGGCTGCGCTTTTCCGAAAGCACCGTGGGGCGGCGGAGCCTGACAAATGTGAGCGTCGTCTGGCTGGAAGGAGTCACGAACCGGGAATTGGTCCGAAAAATGGAACGGCGGCTGAAAACCATTGATATTGACGGATTTTTGTCCCCGGCAGCGGTGCAGGAATACGTCACCGGCTCCAGGCCAACGGCGTTCCCTCTGCTCCAATATACCGAGCGGCCGGATCAGTTCGCACAGGCCATTCTGGAGGGTAGGGTGGGGCTGCTGGTGGACGGCCTGCCCTTGGGCTACCTGGCTCCCGTGGACCTTGGCTATCTGCTGGACAGCCAGGAGGACCGGGGGATGGATTATCTGTCTGCCTCCTGCATCCGCATTCTGCGCTACGCTGCCCTGCTCCTGAGCTTGCTGTTGCCTGGAATTTATATTGCTTTGGCAACATTTCAACAGGAAATGATTCCCTTGCCATTACTCCGGGCCATCATCAAAAGTAAAGAAAGTGTGCCTTTTTCCACCACCGTAGAGGTGCTGGGCCTGTTGATTGCCTTTGAATTGCTACAGGAATCCGGTATCCATCTGCCCCAGGCTATCGGCCAGTCCGTGTCCATCATCGGCGGCATTGTCGTCGGTACGGCAGCGGTGGAGGCAAAGCTGATTTCACCTGCGGCACTGATTGCCGTGAGCATCGCCGGGGTTTGCGGCTTTGTACAGCCCAACCGGGACTTAGCTAACGCTGTACGGCTTTGGCGATTCGGCCTGGCGATTCTTGGAGCCGGGGCGGGCCTGTTTGGAGTCTGTGTGGGCTTCCTGACGATGCTCATTCGGCTCTCCGGGTTGGAAAGTCTGGGCGTGCCTTATTTGCTCCCTTTGACGGCTTCGGACCCGGAAGTTTTGCGCCGGAGACTGAAAGGGAAAAAGCTTCGGGACTCAGCACTAAATCCGGAGGACAGGAGGAACCAGATATGAAAAAGTGGGGGATTTTTCTTGTTCTGCTGACTCTCTGGCTGCTGCCGGGACAGGGAAAGGACGCTGCGGGGCTTATACCGGTGGAGGTGGTCCGGGTGGCGATTCAGAACGGGCAGGTCCAAATCAAAACGGACACGGGCCAGACCGGAATTGGGGCGGACTGGACCGAAGCGGTACAAGATTTGCGTGCAGGAGCCGCCGGGGAGGTTTTTTTGGATACGGCGGATGTGCTGCTAGTCGGTCCGGGAGCCGAAAACATCCTCAATCAGTTGGAGGGGGACATCCGCCCTGGTTGCGGAGTCTATCGATATAACGGTGAGGACGTGACCGAGGAGACGGCGGCCTATTTGCGGGCCCACCCATCGAGGACGGACTTTCTGGAGGCCCTTGCGGGAAAAAAGATTCCGTTCTTGAAGTCGGAAGGAGGCGAATTGCGGATTGAAGCAGCGGAAAGTGGCTTGTTGGCCGTGGTTGCTGGCGGCCATGACCCCGGCGGCGATGATCGCAGCGGAAACACCTTGGCATTGGGCGGCACTAACGGGGGCTGCCTGCGGCACTCTGAATATGATCGTCGTCCGGTGGGGCAAAACCGGCCCACGGTGGGCGCGGTATCTGTATGCCCTGCTGCTGACGACGTTCCTGGCTCCGCTGGCGGAAAATTGCTGGGTCAATGAGAGCGGAATCCCGGCAGTGGGTCTGACGCTGCTGATTCTAGCGGCGGCCAGCACCTGGAACAGCGGTGAAAACGCCAACAGGACGGGGAACGTCCTTTTTTGGCTGGAAGCCATTTTGCTGGGTGTGTTTGCATTGGTGGGATCAATAGACTGGACATGGCAGGGCATCCCGGCAGGGGCGTATCGATGGGAACTGATTCCCTTGTTGCTGCTCCCGGCGATGGACAGCGAACAATCGGAAACGAAAGGCAGCTGGAAGGTAGGCATCGGCACATTTCTTATCCCGACCCTGTTCGCCCTACTGGCGGCGGGACAGCTTCCCGGTATTCAAGCGGATGGGTTCCGTAAGTTGGCGCAATCCATAGGCGTGCCGGGGCTGTCCGGAAGAATGGATGCAATCGCCGCCTGCGCTATGACACTTGGACTTTTTGCGGCTTTGAGCAGGGGAATGAGTGCTGGCATAGAAGGCATTGAAGGGAAAAAAAGAGGGATAGCGATCATTGTTTTGACGGCTGTCGGCGGAATCGCAGTATTTACCGGGATCAAAATTCTGAAAATCTTCGTGATGTGGACAGTAGTATGCTACCTGACAAATTTTTCGATGAAACAGAAAAAAGATGAAAAAAGGGGTTGACAAACGAGGGGAGGGGGTGTATTATATGCAAGCGCTTTGGGGCGCAGGACCTGAACAAGTAAAAAATTGAGGATTGGAAGCGGGGAAGAGCGGAAAGCATCGAGACCTGCGGAAGAAAATCAAAAGAAGCTGAAAAAAGGGCTTGACAAACCGAAGAGCTTGTGATAGAATAAGCAAGCTAACCCGCTGAGGGGACGCGAAACGGTACCTTGTAAATTGAATAACGCAAAGACGAAAAGAGCACCTTGAACAAAGTAAAATGGATTG
>JALEII010000087.1 GCA_022770345.1 Clostridiales bacterium
ACCGTCCTGGCCAACGACTACGACAACCCCGTGGAGATCGTGGCCTCCCTGGGCGCTTCCATCGCCATCGCTTCCTCCGACGTGCCCTGGAACGGGCCTGTGGCCACCACCAACGTGACCCATCTCAACGGCGAATATATCATCAACCCCTCCGCCGACCAGCGTGCCGCCGGCGACTGCTTCGTGTGCATCTCCTCCACCTTCGAGAAGGTGGTCATGATCGAGACCGAGGCCAACGAGGCTCCCGAAAGTGTGGTGCTGGAAGCCATCCGTATCGCACACGAGACCAACCTGGAGATCGTGAAGTTCATCAACGGCATCGTGGCCGAGATCGGCAAGCCCAAGTTCACCTTTGAGAAGGCCGCCGTGAACCATGACCTGCTGGACGACCTGATGGCTTACGGCCTGGACCAGATCGAGTACGCCCTGGACACCGACGACAAGAACGTTCGGGAGGAGCGGCTCACCGCTGCCCGTGTGGACTTCGCCAACAAGTTCGCCGACAAGTACGAGGACTTCGAGACCAACATCGAGGTCTGCCTGTACAAGATGCAGAAGAAGGTCGTCAAGAAGTGGCTGCTTGCCGGCAAGCGTGTGGACGGCCGTGGTATGGACGAGATTCGTCCTCTGGCTGCCGAAGTCGGTCTGCTGCCCCGGGTCCACGGTTCCGGACTCTTCACCCGTGGCCAGACCCAGGTGCTTTCCATCTGCACCCTGAACCCCCTGTCTGCCGCTCAGAAGCTGGATACCATCTATCCGGAGGAGACCAAGCGGTATATCCATCATTACAATTTCCCCTCCTTCTCCACCGGTGAGGCCAGAGCCGCCCGCTCCACCTCCCGCCGGGAGATCGGACACGGCGCTTTGGCTGAGAAGGCGCTGCTGCCCGTGATCCCCGATGTGGAAGAGTTCCCCTATGCCATCCGTGTGGTGTCCGAGGTGCTGTCCTCCAACGGCTCCACCTCTCAGGCTTCTATCTGCGGCTCTACCCTGGCCCTGATGGATGCCGGCGTGCCCATCAAGCGGCCCGTAGCCGGTATTTCCTGCGGCCTGATCTCCGACCAGGAGACCGGCGAGTGGCGGACCTTTACCGATATTCAGGGCGTGGAGGATTTCCACGGCGAGATGGACTTCAAGGTGGCCGGTACCACCGAAGGCATCACCGCCATCCAGATGGACCTGAAGAACAAGGGCCTGACCATGGAAATCATTGCCGACGCTCTGGAGCGCTGCCGCAAGGCCCGTCTGGAAATTCTGGACCAGATTATGCTGCCCTGCATCGCCGAGCCTCGTGCCGAGGTCAGCGAGTACGCCCCCAAGATGATCTCCCTGAAAATTCCTGTGGATAAGATCCGGGAAGTCATCGGCTCCGGCGGAAAGACCATCCAGAAGATCTGCGCCGACACCGGCGCCAAGGTGGACATCGACGACGACGGCAGTGTGTTTATCTCCGCTGTGGACTCCGCCGCCGCTTATGCCGCCAAGAAGATGGTGGACGACATCTGCTTCGTTCCCGAAGTGGGCAAGCTGTACTACGGCAAGGTGGTCCGCATCCTGCCCATCGGCGCTTTCGTGGAGATCGCTCCGGGCCATGACGGCATGGTCCACATCTCCAAGCTGGATAACCGGCGGGTGGAGAAGGTCGAGGACGTGCTGAATCTGGGCGATATGACCTGGGTGAAGTTCATGGGCTTCGACGAGAAGGGCCGTGCAAACTTCAGCCGCCGGGATGCGCTGAAGGAAATGGCCGAACAGAATAAGTAAGCACCAAAAGAGAGATTCTCAGCCCTCCCTGCGGAAATTTTTCCAACAGGGAGGGTTTTGCGGCCCAAAAATATCCGCCACACGGGGACGGATGTTGCTGAATTTACAGAGCGCCAAAGCCTTCCCCTGGAGGGTGGTGCTCCGCGCAGCGAATCAAAAATCCATATGACTGCCGGTGGCAGTCATACCTTTCCTACGGTGTCACGCCTTTTGGCGTGACGGATGCGGTCGAAGGTGACAGGTTTGTGCCAACGCATGGTGATAGTCGGTAGCCTCGACCTCATCCGTCAGCCCTTGCGGGCTGCCAGCTTCTCCTCCAGGAGCAGCCTTCCGCCCCCCCGCCGGTTTCTGCGTATGGAACTTAAGCGCATCGGGGCATGCCTACGCCCCTACAAACAAAATCGGGGGTGCGTTCCGTCCCTCCGGGGGCGAACCCCCCAAAACACACATCTTTCACGACTTATAGAGAGGAGGATACGAGATGATCTTCGGAAAGCACATCAACCGCTATTATCTCAAGTACGCCGGGTGGCTCCTTATGGGCCTGGCGGCGCTGGTGGCGGTGGACTACTTCCAGCTGGTGATCCCGAATCTTTACCAGATGGTCATTAACGGCATGAACCAGGGCTACGTCCTGGTGGATGGCGTGCAAATGGCCTTCGATATGGACTTCCTGCTGGACAAGATCTGTATGCCCTTGGTCTGGGTGATCCTGGCCATGGTCATCGGCCGGTTCGGTTGGCGTGTGTGCATCTTCGGCGCCGCCATCAAGGTGGAGACGGACCTGCGTAACGATATGTTCGACCACGCCAAGGACCTGTCCGTCCAGTATTACCAGGTGAACAAGGTGGGCAACCTGATGAGCCTGTTCACCAACGACCTGGAGACCGTGCAGGACTGCTACGGCTCCGGTTTCCTGATGTTCTTCGACGCTCTGGTGCTGTTCGTCCTGTCCGTTTACAAAATGTGGCGGATGAATCAGCTGCTTACCGTCCTGTGCCTGATCCCCATGGCATTGCTGCTGGGGGCCAGCACGGTGGTTGGCAATTACCTCACCAAAAAGTGGGACATCCGTCAGGAGGCCTTCTCCAAGCTGTCCGACTTTTCCCAGGAGAGCTTCTCCGGCATCGCCGTCATCAAGGCCTTCGTGAAGGAAGCAAAAGAATTGCTGGCCTTCCGGAAGCTGAATGAGGAGAATGAGGTCGCCAATGTGGAGTTCACCAAGGCCAGCGTTCTGCTGCGTATCCTGGTGGAACTGTTCGTGGAGAGCGTGGTGGCCGTGATTCTGGGCTACGGCGGCTATTTGGTCTACAACAAGACCTTCAACGCCGGCCAGTTGGTGGAATTCATCGGCTACTTCAACGCGATTGTCTGGCCCATTATGGCCGTGTCCGAGCTTATCGACATGACCAGCCGCGGCAAGGCATCTTTGAGGCGTATCAGCGAACTGCTGGACGCCAAGCAGGATGTCCATGACCGGGAGAATGTTTCCGATATTGGCCCGGTCCATGGTGACATCGAGTTCCGGGATTTGACCTTCCGTTACCCTGACGGGGAGTACGATGCGCTGAAGCATGTTTCCTTCACCATCAAGGCCGGCGAAAACGTGGGTGTTGTTGGCAAGACCGGCTCCGGCAAGACCACCCTGGTGGACCTGATTCTGCGGACCTACAATGTACCTGACGGGACTATCTTCATCGACGGCAAGGACGTGAACGATGTGTCCATCCGCTCCGTCCGGGACGGCTGCGCTTACGTACCCCAGGATAACTTCCTGTTCTCCGACACCATCACACGGAACATCGCCTTCGGCGTGGATAACCCGGAAAACTCCCAAGTGACGTTGGCCGCTCGGATGGCCGACGTGGATTCCAACATCCGGGAATTTGCTCAGAGCTATGATACGGTGCTGGGCGAGCGGGGCGTTACCGTGTCCGGCGGCCAGAAGCAGCGCATTTCCATTGCCCGGGCGCTGATGAAGGACGCCCCTATTCTGATTCTGGACGACAGCGTTTCCGCCGTGGATACCAAGACCGAGCGGACCATTCTGGACAATCTCCGCAAGACCCGTGCGGGCAAGACGACCATTCTGATTGCCCACCGGATTTCCACCATTGAGCAGATGGATAAAATCCTCTTTGTGGACGACGGCGAGGTGGTGGCCGTGGGTACCCATGCCCACCTGTACGCCACCAACCCGGAATACCGGAAAATGGTGGATCTGCAAAAGCTGGAAGAGGAAGGAGGCAAGCACAATGCGTGAGTATTTGCCGATTTTTATCGTTCTGGGCATCATTGGCATCTTTACCCTGGGCTTTATCGCGGCCTATGTGCGGGAAAAGCACCGCAAGGGCGGCGAAAATCAGGACCGGAACATCCCCGACGGGGAGATCATGCGGCGGCTGATGGTGTATGCCAAGCCCTACTGGAAGGAATTCCTGCTGGTGTTCTTCCTGATGATCCTCTCCAATGTGTATGCGCTGGTGTCTCCGCTGCTGGTGGGCGACATTGAGGAAATGGTGAAAAACGATTTCCCCCTGCCCCGGCTCTATGCCATGGTGGGGACCTATGTGGGCATCCTGCTGGTAAGCCTGGGCTGCACCTACATTCAGTCCGTGATCTTGCAGAAGGTGGGCCAGAAGATCCTGTCCGCCCTGCGGCTGAATGTGTTTACCCATATCGAAAGCCTGTCCCATGAGCAGCTGAACAACATCCCCACCGGCAAGCTGGTGACCCGTGTGGCCAACGACACCAACGCCATTTCCATGATGTTCACCAACATATTGGTGACGATGCTCACCAACGTGATGATGGTTATTGGCGTGCTGGGAGCCATGCTGGTGCTGAACTACGCCCTGACGCTGATGGTGCTGTGCTTCGTGCCGTTCCTGGTGCTGTTTACCGTGATTTTCCGGAAATTCTCCCGGAAGGTCTACCGGGTCGTCAAGGACGGGACCACGGACATCAACACCTATCTGTCCGAGAACCTGTCCGGTATCAAGATCACCCAGATTTTTAACCGGGAAGGCCAAAAAATGCAGGACTTCCTGGATAAGAGCAACAAGCTGAAAAAGGCCAAGCAGAACCAGATTTTCGTCTTTGGTGTGTTCCGGCCCATGGTGTATATGCTCTATATTTCCTCGGTGCTGTGCCTGCTGTTCCTGGGCGGCAAGGGCTACATCCAGCCCGGCAGCATCCTGGGCCAGACCTTCACCAGCGGAATGATCGTGACCTTCTACATGTATATCTCCCGGTTCTTCAATCCTATCCAGACCCTGGCCGAGCAGTTCAACCTGCTGCAAAGCGCTTTCGCCAGCGCCGAGAAAATTTTCACCATTCTGGATATGGAGCCGAACGTGGTGGACGAGCCGGATGCCATTGAACTGGACGAGATCAAGGGCGAAATTGAGTTCAAGGACGTGTGGTTTGCCTATATCCCCGGCGAGTGGGTACTGAAGGGGGTGTCCTTCCATGTGCATCCAAAGGAGACCGTGGCCTTTGTTGGCTCCACCGGCTCCGGAAAGTCCACGATCTTGTCTCTGATCGTCCGGAATTACGACATCCAGAAGGGCCAAATTCTCATTGACGGCATGGACATCAAGAAGATCAAAATTTCCTCCCTGCGCCGTCATTTCGGCCAGATGCTCCAGGATGTGTTCCTGTTCTCCGGAACAATTCGGTCCAACATCCTCCTGCGGGAGGAGGGCATCTCCGACGAAGAAGTCATGGAGGCTTGCCGGTATGTGAATGCGGACAGCTTTATCAACAAGCTGGAGCATGGGCTGGACGAGCCGGTCCGGGAGCGGGGGAACAACTTCTCCGCCGGACAGCGGCAGCTTCTGTCCTTTGCACGGACCATTATTCACAAGCCCAGCGTGATGATTTTGGACGAGGCAACCGCAAATATCGATACGGAGACGGAGGTCCTCATACAGGATTCCCTGGAAAAGATGAAGAACATCGGCACCATGCTCATCGTGGCCCACCGGCTCTCCACGATCCAGCACGCAAACAACATTATTCTCCTGTCCCACGGTCAAATTCTGGAGCAGGGGGACCACCAGCACCTGCTGTCCCTCCACGGGCGGTATTACCAGCTCTATACCCTGCAGTATAATAAGCAGGCGTTGGAGCAGTAAGAACAGGTATCATAAGAAGCACATCCCGGCGGGAAACCGCCGGGATATTTTTTGTGAAAAAAGCTCCCCGGCGGGGGAAAAAGCCTTCCCCGGGAGAAGGCTTTTTCCGTACCGGCAGAGCCGGCACCGATTCTTCCTGCTCCGGGAACGTTACCCGGCGGGCGAGGCGTGCCCCGCCTCTACAGGCATTCAACAGGAAAGCTGTGAATAAATATGTGCATAAAGCATTAAAAATATACGAAATATTCTCCACAAAGCCAGAAAAAATATGTTCCATGAATATGGAACAGTCCACATGTGATAGACTTTGTTGTTAAAATAGCCAAGCGTCGATGGAAAAATTCGCGAAAAACACCGGTTAAGTCCTTGCTTTACGGCCCCTTTGTTCGCGGGAAAAGCACAAATAGAGAATGTATTTGTGCAATCTGCTGGAATGACAGGGAAAACCCCCGGGAATCTTTGGAAAATCCTCCTCTTGCCGGAAATGTGAATGGATAGTATAATGGCCATAGCATAAGAAGGGCACGTATGCCCGTCTGGCGAGAACACAAGCAGGAGGAATATGAAAATGACGGCATTCAAGAGAAGCTGTGCATTGTTTCTGGCGGTAATCATGCTGCTGGCAGCAATTCCCGGCACGGTTTTTGCCGCCGCTTCCGACAACGGAAGCACCCAGGGCTCCCTGATGGAAACCACTCTGGACGACATCGCGTCCAACGTGGCCAAGCAGGTGTTCCGGGGCGGCAAAGACAAGGATGATAACAAAATCGAGGTGGACACCACCGAAGAGTACGACGATTCCGACGAGGTCGAGATCATCGTGGTGGTGGACGACCAGGTGGCCGCTCCCGGCGTGGAGGCGCAGGTGGATGCCCTGCTCCGCAGCCAGGACGATGCGGCCTCCGAGATCTCCACCATGGCTATGGGTGGCCGGGCCCTGGAGCCGGAGCGGCAGTACACGACCCTGCTCAACGGCTTCTCCGCCAAGGTCACCTATGGCGACTATAAGAAGATCAAGGACCTGGACTGCGTGGAGTCCGTGTTCCTGTCTCCGACCTTTGAGCTGCTGCCCGACACGGCCAACAGCGACAAGATGATCGGCGGAGGAGTGTACAACGACACCGGCTTCAACGGCGAGGGGATGCTCATCGCCATTCTGGATACCGGCGTTCAGGTGAATCACCCCATCTTCAAGGATGCACCCACCAACCCCTCCATGACGAAGGAATCCCTTCAGGCAATCCTGGACAAGTACGACCTGAATGCCGAGAAGGACGTTTCCAGCCTCAGCGCCGAGTCCCTGTATTACAGCGCCAAGGTTCCCTTCCAGTTTGACTACGGCGAGGGCAAGCTGGACAAGACCAACGGCACCCGTGGCGACCACGGCACCCACGTTGCTTCTACGGCAGCGGGCAACACCGGCGTGAATGCCGATGCGATGGGCGTGGCTCCCCAGGCTCAGATTTTGAACATGAACGTGTTCTTCGAGAAGGGCGGCGCATCCTTTGCCAACATCCTGGCGGCTCTGGAAGACTGCATCTTCCTGGGCGTGGACGTGGCCAATATGAGTCTCGGTTCCGACTGCGGCTTCATCGATTACGACAGCGAGGACGAGTTCACCCAGAACATCCTGAAGGTGTTCCAGCGCTGCGGCGAGAACGGCGTTTCTCTGGCTGTGGCTGCGGGCAATGCTTATAGCGCCGCTTACGGCAACGCTTTCGGCGCAAAGGCGCTGGCCACCAACCCGGATTACGGCGTGGTGGGTGACCCCTCTACCTGGGGCGAGTCCATGTCCGTAGCTTCCGTGAACAACAGCATGATGAAGGGCCCCTACATTACGGCCGGCGGCGAGAATTATGCTTACTATGACAGCGCGATCATCGAGGGCGCTTCCTCCGATGCCATTGCTTTCCGGACTCTGGCCAACAAGGGCGAGCTGGAGTATGTGGTCATCCCCGGCGATGGCAACGAAGAAGACTACGAAGGTCTGGACGTGAACGGCAAGATCGCTCTGGTCCAGCGGGGCGGCATCTACTATGAAAAGAAGATGGAGAACGCCGCCAGGGCCGGCGCCATCGGTATGCTCTGCTACAACAACACCGAGGGCATGTTCTATATGTCCATTGCCAAGTGGAGCATTCCCGCCGTGTTCATTTCTCAGGCCACCGGCGAGGCTCTGAAGAAGCTGGAGAACAAGACCATCACCGTAGCCAAGGCTGACGGCGCCGTGGCGTCCCCCATTTACGGTATGTCCGACTTCTCCTCCTGGGGTACCACCGGCGAGCTGACCATTAAGCCGGAGATCACCGCCCCCGGCGGCGGCATCTATGCAGCCGTTCCCGGCGGTTCCTATGAGAGCATGGACGGCACTTCCATGGCTTCCCCCCATGCGGCGGGCGCTATGGCCATCGTGCAGCAGGCCCTGAAGAAGAGCAATCCGGACATGAGCGCCGCCGACCGGAAGCACATGACCGATACCCTGCTGATGAGCACCGCTCATATCATCTATGGCGAGGGCGGCGTGCCCGTCTCTCCCCGGAAGCAGGGCGCAGGTCTTATCAGCATTCATGACGCCGTGAGCACCAAGGCTTATCTGTCCGTTTCCGGCCAGATGAAACCTAAGCTGGAATTGAAGGACGACCCCGACATGACCGGCAAGTACACCATGACCTTCACGGTGCATAATACCGGCGACACCACCCTGTACTACGACATCACCCCCTGGGTGCTGACCGACGGCTCCACCGAGTACACCAACGCCGAGGGCAAGACCTACACCACCAGCTCCGAGACTGCCGTGGTGCTGGACCATACCTTTACCACCAACTGCACCGATAACCGGGTGGCCGTGGCCGCCGGTTCTACCGCCGACGTGACCGTCACCGTGACCCTCACCGACCCGGCCAAGACCCTGAAGACCTTCACCAACGGCTTCTATGTGGACGGCTTCGTGACGCTGGCTGAGGTGGACGCTGACGGCAAGGAGCTGCCCGATGCCATCGATCTGAGCGTCCCGTTCCTGGCCTTCTACGGCGACTGGACCAAGGCCCCCATCATGGAGAGCGACACCTACTGGGACCATCTGGACGGCTCCGCCAGCGAGGCCCAGTCCTACACCAACACTGCCTACCTGTCCTCCAGCGAGAACACCGTGGACACCTATCTGGGCGACAATAACTACTTCAAGATTCCCTATCTGGCCGACCGGAATGCCATCTCCCCCAACGGCGATGACTTCCTGGATAACCTCAGCGGCATTTACACCGGTCTGCTGCGGAATGCCAAGACCCTGCACTACACCATCACCGGTGAGAACGGCGAAGTGTACTATGACAACACTGCCGAGTATGTGGGGAAGTCCATCTACTCCTACACCTACTATCAGATCACTCCCGCAGGCACCGGCGGCGAGGAGGGAACCGGTATCGCCCCCTGGTACGGCACCGACAAGAACGGCATGAGCCTGCCCAACAATACCAAGGCCACCGTGAAGATCGAGGCCACCCTGCCCTATGCGGACCATGCCTCCAACAATCTGAAATCCTCCTGGGAGTTCCCCATCACCGTGGACACCGATCAGCCCGAGGCCAAAAACCTGAAGGTCACCGAGGACGAGGGCCGGTATTACCTGAGCTTTGACGTCAGCGACAACCAGTATGTGGCCGCTTACATCTTCTACAATCTGAGCAATTCCAGCCTGCTCTACGGCGGCGACGGCATCGGCGAGACCAAGCCCGGCCAGACCACCCATGTGCAGGAAGTGGACGTGACCGGTATGGGCGAGCGCTTCGGCATGATCGTCCATGACTACGCCGGCAACTCCCGGACCTACACCGTCACCGTGCCCGGCAACACCGATGATTACGCCACCATCAAGCCCACCAACATCCTCTGGACCGAGGACTTCAACAGCGCCTGGCTGCCTGCGGATTGGAGCAAGGAGTCCAAGGGCAGTTCCGAGAACACCTGGTACCGGGATGAAGACTACACTGCCAGCGTGGAATATGATGACAACAACCAGCAGGATGAGTGGCTGATCTCCCGGACCACCGATATTTCCGGCGTGAACACCGACGTTCACATGGTCTTCAACTTCATCACCAACTACTGGTTCACCACCCAGTACAAGCACAGCAACCTGCTGGTCATGGCCTCCGCCGACGGTGGCAAGACCTGGGAGGAGATCTGGAACCTGTGGGATAATGCGGGCCTGTTCACCGATTGGGTCCCCACCCAAGCGAAAGTGACCATCCCGGCCAAGTTCCAGGATGCCAAGGACCTGCGCTTTGCTTTCGTGTACCGTGGCAAGGGC
Source organism: Clostridiales bacterium (assembly GCA_022770345.1). GTDB lineage: Bacteria > Bacillota > Clostridia > Oscillospirales > Oscillospiraceae > Faecousia. Next base: position 10,216 of record JALEII010000087.1, read on the forward strand.
GGTTCCAACCTGTCCATTGACGACGTGACCCTTTACGCCGATGTGCGGGAGAACTATGTGGCCGTCACCGCCACCGCAGGCGACAACGGCACCATCAGCCCCTCCGGCGAGACCCTGGTGAAGAAGGGAACCAGCAAGACCTTTACCATTACCCCCGCCGCCGGTTATCAGGTGGAGAACGTGGTGGTGGACGGCACCAGCATGGGCCCCCTGACCAGCTACACCTTCGAGCGGGTGGGCGTGGATCACACCATTTCCGCTACCTTCAAGGTCGCTGCGGCCGCCGGTGAGGAGACTGTCTTCGCCAACGACTTC
>JALEII010000110.1 GCA_022770345.1 Clostridiales bacterium
TGACCTGTTGTAAGATCCCAATACTTTCGTACCGTTTCACAATAACCCAAATGGTGTTCACGCATATCCATTATAACACCTATTTTGAATTCTGCGCTATAACATCTGTTTTTTCTTTCTAATTTACCCATAAAAATATACACCCCAAAAGTGTCTAACTTTTGGGGTGCATATCCACACTGCCAAAGGCGGGATTTTTTCAGCTTTCCATCTGCCGTCCCAAAAATCCGGCCACGGTCTGGGCCAACTTCTGGTCGGATTCTTGCATGGGGGCGGTGTTTTCACCCATGAGCAGCATTACGCAGCCCATCAGGTCCCCATGGGAGAGAATGGGAGCGGCCACGCCCAAATGATATTTTTCGTTGCCCTCGCAGGGGGAAATGGTGGGGTCCCCCGGTTGATAACGGTAGTTTTTCCGGGCTTCCATGAGCTTTTCCAGGGCACGGGAGTTGGGCTTGTCCACCAGCTCCCGCTTCGGGGCTCCGGACAGGGCGATGATGCCGTCCCGGTCGGACACGGCGGCAATTTTGCCGGTGTTGTCCCCGATGGACTCGCAAATTTGCACCGCAAAATCCTGCAATTCCCCCATGGGCGAGTATTTCCGGAAGATGACCCCGCCGTCCTTTTCCGTGTAAATTTCCAGCGGGTCTCCGTTACTGATAACATGGACACGGAAAACCTTGTCCTCGTGGTTTCTGGAGGACTGAATCAGGGCGCTTTCGATATTTTCCGTGCCGGAATCAAAATTTACGGCTGCCTCCAGGGATTGACAGCGAATGAGACCGTCAATGTCGGAGCGGAGCCGGATTTCCAAGTGATCCTCGTAGACTCTGATTTTTTCAATCATCAGCTCCAGATCGTTCCGCTCCAGCTTGTCCTTGTTGAGAATGTCCTGAAACACCTCCAGCGCCAGCTTTCCCGCCCGATTCACCCGGAGGATGGTGTTGCGCCGGTCGGCAATCATGTCCATCTGATGGCGGATCCCTTCCATCTTCTTCTGTAGCTCCGCCTCCAATTCATCATAGGTCTCCTCAATTAGCGCCTCCTGACCGGGGCGCTTCATGATCTCCCGGATGCGCTGGCGCTTGGTGATTTTCAGCTCCTCCAGAAGGTCGCCCAGAACCACATGCAGCTGGTCGGTGGAAATTTCCGTTTCCTCTGCTTGCTCTTGCTTCCGGGCAAGATCGCCGTTCAGCTGTTCCAGCATGGATGCGGAATTTTTCATAACCTTTTCCACATAAAGCTTCATCAGTGCGTCCAGTCGGTCGGCCCGAATGTGGTGGCTGGTGCAGCCGGAACGCCCCCGGCGGTGATAAGTACCGCAAGTATAAGCGGGCTTCATATCGCCGCGGCTCATGGAGAACATGGGACTGCCGCAGTCTCCGCATTCCAAAAAGCCTGCATACACATTGTCGTATTTTTTCACCCCACGGTAGTTGCTCTGGGAGCGCTTTTCCCGGAGGGCCCGGGTGGTGGCGAAGGTGCGGTAGTCAATGATGGGCGGATGGTGGTTCTCGATGACCACATTATCCCCGGCGTCCAGCTTGATGTCCGACCCATTGATTTTTCGCCGGGTATATTTCCGGGCCCGGAAGGTGCCGATATAAAAATCGTTGTCCAGAATTCCCTGAACGGAGACAATGCTCCAATCGGTCTTTGCCCGGATTTTATTCTCCTGCCCCATGGCGTCTTTTCTCTGCTTTTCCGACATTCTCGGCGTGGGGATTCCCTGCTCCGTCAGGTGGTTTGCGATTTTCTTATAGCCCCAGCCCTCCTCGTTGTAGAGACGGAAAATCCTCCGCACCACCTCCGCCTCCGTGGGGACAGGCTCAAATTCCTTCCGCAGATTCACGATGTAGCCGTAGGGAGCGGCACAGATCCATTTCCCGTCCTCCTGCCGCCTCCGGATTACGTTGCGAACCTTTTTGCTGGTGTCCGTGACAGGCATCTCGTTGATGAGGAACTGAAATTGAATTTTCAGCCAATCGTCATCGTTGGGATAGTCGATGTTGTCTCCGATGGAAATGATCCGCACCCCTGCATCCCGCAGATCCTCCAGTTCCACAAGCCCCCGGGAGTTGCGGCGGGAGAAACGGGAAAAGTCCTTCACTACCAGAATGTCGATTTTATGGGTCATCATGTCCCGACGCATCCGCTGGTAGCTCTCCCGGGTCTCGAAGGTATAGCCGCTGCGATCCCGATCCTCGTAGAAGTTCAGCCGGGAACCGGGGAACTTCCGATGGACGAAGTCCGTAATGATCGCCTTCTGATTTTCGATGGAGGTGTTGTCCTGATCCTTGGTGTCGTCATCCTCAAAGGAAATCCGGGCATACCCCGCAATATCAAAAATCTCTGTCAATGTTGCCACATCCTTTTGCTCTGTTTTATTCCCATTGTACAATGGGACCGCGTCGTTGGCTACCGGTATTATCTGGCAGGGCTGCCAGCTTTTCCCGCTGTACCTCCGCCTCTGCCAGCTTGCGGCGATTGTAGAGCAGCAGATCCCGGATGTTGCGGTAGAGTTCTTCTCCGCCGGAGTGATACTCCGCAACCGTGTATTTTCTCTCTGCATACCCGGCATAAAGCAACTTGAGCCGCTCCCGAAGGGCGCTGTCCTCCTGCTCCTTCCGGGTCAGCCAGACCGTTACCAGCTTCCTTTGCTCCTGCACAAAAATTTCCACAGGCACTCCCCCTTTTCCTATATTTTCCACGGTTTCGCTTTTTCCTATACATGGGGGCGTGCCGCATCCATGATACGTACACAAAAGCGGTATGAAACCGTCATGTGTCAGGGAAATGGCCGACTTTTTGAAATATTTCAAAATTTATGAGAATATATGAGAAACAAAGCCTTCCTTAATTTCCTGTCATTATTGTAGCAAAAGGCATAGCAGGAATCGAATGTGCGGAAAAAGAAATCACCGAGAAGAGCCTGTACCAGGCTTTCTCGGTGATTTTCATTGCCCTTGCTATAACTGATTACATGGTTGGTATCATACTTCGTTATCTGTCCGTAGCTTTTCCAAGGCAGGTTTCTGAATCGTTTGAATCAATGATAGCTTGCAGCGCTTTTCCGGACCAGGGCTCGTTTCAGCCTTGCTTCTGCCAGCTTGACCTCCGCATCGGAGGCATCCCTGCTGGAAAGCACTTTTTTAGCCCGCTGCTCGGAAGCATCGGCCCGTTCCACATCGATGGTATCGGACCACTCGAAGGTGGTGGGTACCAGTGTGACGGTGCCGTTCACCACGGACACCATGCCGCCGATGCAGGCGGCGTAGCGGCGTTTGCCTTCTTTGACTACCGTAGCCAGACCCATGCCCAGGGGAGCCACACAATTGATGTGTCCCGCCAGAATGCCCAGGTCCCCGGTGGTGGTGCGGACAATCAGCTCCTCGGCGGTATCGTCATAGAGAAGCCCGTCCGGCGTGACGACTTTCAGAGGAAAGAGGGTCATGCCTGGTCACCCCGGAATTTCTCCACCACCTCGTCGATGGTGCCGGCAAAGAGGAAGTAGGATTCGGGAATATCGTCGTGCTTGCCGTCGATGATCTCCTGGAAGCCCCGGATGGTTTCCTTCAGCGGCACATACTTGCCATGATAGCCGGTGAACTGTTCGGCCACATGGAAGGGCTGAGACAGGAACCGCTGGACCTTCCGGGCCCGGTTTACGGTGCGCTTGTCCTCGTCGGACAGCTCGTCCATACCCATGATGGCGATGATATCCTGCAGTTCCTTATAGCGCTGCAAGATCCGCTGAACGGCACGGGCGGTATCGTAATGCTCCTGGCCTACGATCTCCGGTGTCAAAATACGGGAAGTGGAGCTCAGGGGATCCACAGCTGGGAAGATACCCAGAGAGGAAATACTCCGGTCCAGAGCGGTGGTGGCATCCAGGTGCGCAAAGGTGGTGGCAGGGGCCGGGTCGGTATAGTCGTCGGCGGGCACATACACGGCCTGTACGGAGGTAATGGAACCTTCCTTCGTGGAAGTGATGCGCTCCTGCAGAGCGCCCATTTCCGTAGCCAGGGTGGGCTGATAGCCTACGGCGGAGGGCATCCGGCCCAGCAGGGCGGAGACCTCGGAACCGGCCTGCGTGAAGCGGAAGATGTTGTCAATGAACAGCAGCACGTCCTGATGCTTCACATCCCGGAAATATTCTGCCATGGTCAGGCCGGAAAGGCCTACCCGCATACGGGCTCCGGGCGGTTCGTTCATCTGACCGTAGACCATGGCGGTCTTTTTGATAACGCCGGACTCGGTCATTTCCCGGAACAGGTCGTTGCCCTCACGGGTGCGCTCGCCGACGCCGGTGAACACGGAATAGCCATTATGGGCGGTGGCGATGTTGTAGATCAGCTCCTGGATGAGCACGGTCTTGCCCACGCCTGCGCCGCCGAACAGACCAATCTTGCCGCCCTTGGCGTAGGGGCAGATCAGGTCAATGACCTTGATGCCGGTTTCCAGAATTTCGGTAGCGGGCTTCTGTTCGTCATAAGCGGGGGCGGGGCGATGGATGGGCCAACGCTCCTTGGCGTCCAGCTTCTCGCCGCCGTCGATGGTCTGGCCCAGCAGATTGAACACCCGGCCCAGGCACTCCTCGCCCACAGGTACGCTGATGGGTGCGCCGGTGCCGATGGCCTCTGCCCCACGCTGGAGGCCGTCGGTGGAACTCATGGCGATGCAACGGACCACATTGTCGCCAATGTGCTGGGCTACTTCGGCCACGATGGTGCCGCCGTTATGGGGAATTTCGATGGCGCTGAGCAACTGGGGAAGATCCCCGTCCGCAAATCGAATGTCCAGGACCGGGCCGATGATCTGCGCCACGGTCCCTTTATGGTTGGCCATTGGATTCAACTCCTTTTCTTTGAAGTGCAGGTCAGGAACCTGCGACGATTTCCGTGATCTCCTGGGTAATGGCGGCCTGACGGGCCTGATTGAATTTCAGGCTCAGGTCGGAGATCATATCCTCTGCGTTCTGCGTGGCGGATTCCATGGCCGTCCGGCGGGCCGCCTGCTCGGAAGCCCGGCTCTCACACAGCGCCCCATAGAGAACGCCGCCCAGATATTCCGGGATGATGGCGTCAAACACGGAGGTGCTGTCCGGCTCGTAGAGAATATCGGAGGGAATTTGCCCCTCCCGGCCGGTTTCCTTCCGGAGTACCGGGAGCAACTGCAAAATGCCGGGGGCCTGGGAGAGAACGGAGACGAAATTGGTGTAGGCCACTTTAATTTCGTCATATTCTCCATTCAAATACCCCTTGCACAGCCATTTGGCAAGGGTGAAGCAGTCACCGACGCCCACATCCTCGGCATCGGCATATTTTTCGGAAAGCAATGCGGCCCCACGGGCACGGAAATGATCGGCGGCTTTCTTGCCGATGGGCAGGATCAGCACGTCCTTTCCTTCCGTCTCGGCGGCTACCAGCTTGAGGATGTTGCTGTTGTAGCCGCCGGCCAATCCCCGGTCGCCCGCAATGACCACGTACACGCTTTTTTTCACGGGCCGCCTGGTCAGGTACGGGGAGGAGAAGTCCCGGGTAGAGTCCACAATGTCGTTCATGGTGGCGTAGAGGATCTCAAAGTAGGGCCGGGAGCAAAGCACCTGGTTCTGGGCCCGGCGCAGCTTGGAGGCTGCCACCATTTCCATGGCCTTGGTGATCTGCTTGGTACTTTCCATACTGCGGATGCGGGTCTTGATCTCCTTGGTGGAAACACCAGCCATTGGTCATCCCCCTTTCTTAGTGCGTTCCCTGAAATTCAGCAAGAAGTGCCTTCAGGGCATCGGAAAGGGCGGCTTCGGTGTCCGCTTCCAGCTTTCCGGTGGAGCGGATGGCCGTCAGGACCTCCGGGTGGGCATTTTCCATATAGGACTGGAGCCGAATTTCAAACTCCGGAATCTGGTCCACGGCAATGTCCTTCAGGAAGCCGTGGGTCACGGCGTAGAGAATGCACACCTGCTGGGCCACTTCCACCGGCTCGCCGTTCTTCTGTTTCAGCACGGCCACGATGCGTTCGCCCTGAGCAAGTCTTGCCTTGGTGTCCGCATCCAGGTCGGAGCCAAACTGGGCGAAACTCTGTAGTTCCCGATACTGGGAGTAGAGCAGCTTCAGGGAACCGGAGACCTTCTTCATGGCCTTGATCTGGGCGTCGCCGCCCACACGGGACACGGAGATGCCGGGGTTCACGGCGGGCATGACGCCTGCGTTGAACAACTCGGATTCCAGATAAATCTGGCCGTCGGTGATGGAAATGACATTGGTGGGAATGTAGGCGGAAACGTCGCCTGCCTGGGTCTCGATGATGGGCAGGGCCGTCAGACTGCCGCCGCCGTTGGCCTTGGACAGATGAGCTGCCCGCTCCAGAAGCCGGGAGTGCAGGTAGAACACGTCGCCGGGGTATGCTTCCCGTCCGGGGGGACGGCGGATCAGCAGAGAAATGGCGCGATAAGCCACGGCATGCTTGCTCAGGTCATCATAGACCACCAGCACGTCCTTTCCCTGATTCATGAAATATTCGCCCATGGAGCAGCCCGCATAAGGGGCGATATACTGCATGGGGGCCAGCTCGGAGGCGGTGGCGGACACCACAATGGTGTAGTCCATAGCCCCGCCCAGGGTCAGGCCGTTGACGATCTGGGCCACGGTAGAGCGCTTCTGGCCGATGGCCACATAAATGCAGATTACATCCTTGCCCTTCTGGTTCAGAATGGTGTCGGTGGCGATGGTGGTCTTACCGGTCTGACGGTCACCGATGATGAGTTCCCGCTGGCCCCGGCCAATGGGGATCATGGAGTCGATGGCCTTGATGCCGGTCTGCAAAGGCACATTGACCGGTTCCCGGTCGATGATGCCCGGAGCGGGCATTTCGATGGGCCGGTATTCGCTGGAAGTGATGGGTCCCTTGCCGTCAATGGGTTCGCCGAGGGCGTTGACGACCCGGCCAATGAGCCCTTCGCCCACGGGCACGGATACCACCCGGCCGGTGCGCTTCACGGTGTCGCCTTCCCGGATGCCCTGATCGGTGCCCAGGATCACGACGGAGACCGTCTCCTCTTCCAGATTCTGTGCCATGCCGTAGGAGCCGTTGGGGAATTCCACCAGTTCACCGGCCATGCAGTTATCCAGCCCGGAGACCTTCGCAATGCCGTCGCCAACGATGATCACAACGCCGGTCTCGCTTTCTTCCAGCTTGTGGGCATAGTTTTTGATCTGCTCACGGATGATTTTCGTAATTTCTTCGGGTCTTAATTCCATACTGTACTGTCCCTGCTTTCTTCCTCAGAGTACGGTGTTTTTCAGCATATTGGTAATATCCTCCAGCCGGTGGGACACCGTGTCGTCCACTTGACGCCCGTCGTAGCACAGCCGGACGCCGCCCAGGCAGGCGGGGTCCACCCGGTTGTGGAGCCGGACGGTCTTGCCGGTGAGGGTGCTGAGCTTCCCGGTCAGGCGGTCCGCCTGAACTCCGGAGAGAGGCACGGCGGTAACGGCTTCCACGCGCAGAATGTTGTGGCAGCGGTCGTATTCCGCCTGATAGGCCTTGGCACATTCGCCCAAATGCCGGGCATAGCCCTTTTCCGTCAGCAATTTCAGGAAATTCAACAGAATTTCCGGCATTTTCCCGGAGAAGCTGTCGTCAATGATCTTACAGCGTTCCTCTTTGCTGAGGTTCGGGGTGCTGAGCAGCCGGAGAAATTCCGGCTCCTGCTCCACGGAGGTTTCCAGCGCAGAAAGTGCGCTTAGGACTTCCTCCGTGCAGCCCTCCTCCGCAGCCAGGGAGTAAAGGGCCCGTGCATACATGGTGCCGATCTGGGTCATTTGTCTTCACCCAATTCTTCGATGAAGCCGTCCACCAGACGGGCGTGGTCTGCGTCGTTCAGCTCCCGGCCCACCACCTTTCCGGCGATGGAGAGGGCGATGACACTGATCTCGTCCTTGGCGTCGTTGACGGCCTTTTTCTTTTCCCGGGCAATATCGTCGGCAGCCTTGTCCATCATGGCGCTGGCCTGGGCGTTGGCCTGGCGAAGAATTTCTTCTTCCCGGCTCTGACCACGGGCCACAGCCTCCCGGACCAGCTGCTCGCTGGTCTGCTGCGCAGCGGAGAGCTTCCGGTCATATTCCTGCTGCTTGGCCTGAGCGTCCTTTTTGGCGTCCTCGGCATCTTTATAGAGGCCGTCGATCTCTTTCTGCCGGTCGTCGATCATTTTCATCACCGGCTTGAAGAGAAACCTCCGCAGCATGAAGAAAAGAAACAGGAAATTGGCCAGAGCAAACAGGGCAGTCCAGGGATTGACACCCAAAAGTGCTTCAAATTCTCCCATTTGCGTTGCTCCTTTCTAAAATTTGGGAAAGGGGATCTTAGTTCAGGGCAAACAGGATCAGGAAGGAGATCAGCAGAGAGTAGATACCGGTGGTCTCGGTGATGGCGCAGCCCAGAATCATGTTGGTCCGCAGGGTGCTGGCGGATTCGGGCTGACGGGCCATGCCCTCCAGAGCCTTACCCACGGCGTTGCCTTCGCCCAGAGCCGGGCCGATAGCACCGATGCCCATGCACAGTCCGGCGCCGATGGCGCAAGCTGCCTTCAAAATAGCGTGTTCCATAATGAAATTCCTCCTAAAGTTGATTGGTGTATTTGAAATTTGAGAATTTCCGAAAGATTTAAGCCTGGGCCGCTTCCTCGGGAGGCGGGCAGGCGCCGGCAATGTAGACCATGCTCAGAAGGGAGAACACGAAGGCCTGGACAAAGCCGGAGAACAGGTCAAAATAGACCGAAAGCACGGCGGGAATGCCGAACTGCAGGATCGGCACACCGGAAAGAATATCGGTGTATTGCAGCAGCCCGAGAACGCCGATGACGAAGAAAACGATGCCGAAAACCCACCGGACGGTCTTTTTCTGTTTTTTCCCAAGCACGAAGAGAAGAACGCCCAAAGCCAGCACAACGATGGGGACCACAATGGTGGAGGACACCAGATTCAGAAGCGCCGTGGAGGCCAGCCCCAGGGCCGTATAGAGAATGCTGGTGATCACACCGCCGCCGGCCACGTTGCCGAAGTGACGGAAGGCCATGGATACGGGCTGAGCCACCTCGGAGATGAGGTTCATGGGGGTCATAACCACCACCGGCTCCGTGAAGCCCTTCAGCCAGCCCAGGAAGCCGTTGCGCTTGATGGAATTGTACCAGATAATGACGCTGGTCATCACGGCCCAGGTCAGGGGCACGCTCAGGTCTGCGGTGGCGGAGCGGAAAATGCCCAGCATACCGATCAGGGAGCCACAGATGGAGCTCAAAAACACCGTGCCGATGTAGGGGGTCCAGCCCACGTTGTGGGGCCCCATGGTGTCGGAGACCAGATTTCGCAGGGTGGTCACGGCCTTCTCTACCAGCACCTGCGCACCGCCCGGGCGCTTTTTCAGGTCCCTGCCCAGGAAATAGGCAGCCAGGGAGAGAAGAATGGTCACCACCAGAAGGGAAAGGTCCGTCTGGGTCACGGCGATCCCACCGAAAATGGGGATCTCAAAGTAGATGTATGCGCCGGTAACATTCACATTCACGGCGTTTTCTCCTCCTTTTTCCGGAAAAATTCGCCCAGGGCCAGGGCCGGGCGCACGAACAGCAGCGGCAGCAGCAGGGGCAGCAATTCAAAATACCCGCTTTTTGCGCAGGCAAAGAGAATGACCACCAACCCTACCAGCCGCAGGAGATAAGAGGTCTGAATGGCGGCTTGTCCGCCCTTTACGTTCTGGGCCTCGGCCTTGTCTGCTGCCAGACTGGTGCCAACGGCCATCAGGAAGAAATTCAGCAGGGCCAGCACCCCGCCCAGAGCGGCGCTGTACGCTACCCGGCCGGAGAACCGGTGCAGCAGGGCGTAGATTCCAAGCATCAAAGCAATGCCCAGCACCTCGCCCACGGCCACAATGGAGGTCTCCTTCAAAACGATCTTTCGGGAATCCAAATGCTCGCCTCCGTCAGTCATGGTCGTTGAAGGAAGCAGCCTGGGACGGCCCGTCCTTCTTTTTGTCCCGGCTCATGCGCTCCATGGCTTTCAGGGACGTTTTTAATCCGTCCGCTGCGCCCACAATGCCAAGAATGATGCCGACCCATAAGACCCAGCCACCCCAGCCGCAGGAATCCCGCAGCCACACGGCCAGAAAAATAAACCCCGCCGGGGGCAGCGCTACGGAAAGGCCCAGCTGCGTGAGCCAAACCAGAAGGGTGACATTTTTCATTGTGTTCCACCAGCACCTTGCCGAACTCAAATTACGCCGATAGTATATCGCATTTTCACCCGAAATTCAAGGTGTGGGCATGGAGAATTTATAAAATATTCAAAATGGTAACACTCCGATGGAAATGTCCGAAAAGGGGCTTTCCAAAAAGGAAATTTTATAGTACACTATAAAAAAGATTTTTATGGGGAGCAGCGGAGCGTGAACGATACGGAAATGGAAATCTTACAGGGGACCATCAGTGCGGTGGTGTTCCAGAATTATGAGAACGGCTATGCCGTGCTGCGGCTGGCCGCCCAGGACGGCAATACCGTTACAGTGGTGGGAACCATTCCCATGCCCAGCGTGGGGGAGCAGCTGATGGTTACGGGCCGGTGGGGCAATCACTCCGGCTACGGGCGGCAGTTTGAGGCGGAATTTCTGGAGCGGCTCCTGCCCCAGACGGAGAGCCAGATTTTGGCCTTCCTGTCCGGCCGGGCGGTAAAGGGCATCGGACCAAAGACCGCCGGGCGCATCGTCAGCCGCTTCGGGGCGAAAACCCTGGAGATCATGGAGCGGGAGCCGGAGCAGCTGGCTCAGGTCCCCGGCATTTCTCCCGCCAAGGCCAAGGCCATCGGGGAGGAATTTCGGCTGCGGACCGGGGTCCGGCGGCTCATGGAATTTTTCGCCCAGCACGACTTGGATGCTCAGCTGGCGGTCCGGGTCTACCGAATGTACGGCGAGGGGGCCACGGACCTTCTCTATGACGACCCCTATCTTCTGATGGAGGACGGTCTGGATGCTTCCTTCGGAGCTGTGGACCGGTTCGCCATTTCTCTCGGCGTGGCGGGGGACGATCACCGCCGGGTGGAGGCGGGCATCCTGTTTGAATTGCGCTATAATCTCACCGCCGGACACAGCTTCCTGCCCAAGGAAAAGCTGGCGGCAGCCACGGCCCAGCTTCTGAGCGTGGACGTGGACACGGTGAACGCCGGCCTGGACCGGCTGGCGGAGGGCGAACGGGTGGTTCCGGAGACATTGGCGGGCATTCCGGTTATTTATCTGCCAGAGCTGGCGGAGGCGGAGGCCTATACCGCCATGCGGCTGCTGCAATTTGCCGCCGACCATAAAAAGACTCCGCCGGATCTGGATAAAATGGTCCGCATTGCCGCTTCGGAAAGCGGCCTGACCTACTCCGCACAACAGGAGCAGGCCATCCGGGATGCAGCCTCCTGCGGCGTGCTGATGGTCACCGGCGGCCCCGGCACCGGCAAGACCAGCATCGTCAACGGCATCCTGTCCCTCTTTGACCAGATGGGGGTGGAGTGCCAGCTGGCGGCGCCCACGGGCCGTGCGGCCAAACGGCTCACGGAGGTCACGGGCCGGGAGGCAAGCACCATCCACCGGCTGCTGGAGGCGGGCATCGACCCCAATACCGGCATGATGTACTTTGCCAAGGACGAAAGCAACCCTTTGAAGGCCGGAGCCATCGTGGTGGATGAAATGTCCATGGTGGATATTTCGCTCTTAAGCCAGCTGCTCCACGCCATCCCGGCGGGAAAGCGACTGATTCTGGTGGGCGACCCGGACCAGCTGCCCCCGGTAGGGCCGGGCTTCCCCTTCGGGGATATGCTCCGCAGCGAGGCATTGCCCACCGTCCGGCTTACGGAGATTTTCCGGCAGGCAAGGGAAAGCCTCATCGTTATGAACGCCCACCGCATCAATCAAGGCCAGATGCCGGACCTGCGGGACCGGAAGCGGGACTTTTTCTTCCTGCCCTGCCGGTCCGAGCAGGAGGTGGGGGCAACGATTGCAGGCCTTTGTGCTACCCGGTTGCCGAAAAATATGGGCATCCCCTCTGGGGAAATTCAGGTCTTGAGCCCCACCCGAAAGGGGGGTGTGGGCACGGGAAACCTGAACGTGCTGCTCCAAAATGCCCTGAATCCGGCTTCTCCCGAAAAAAGAGAGCGGAAATACCGGGATTTTGCCTTCCGGGAAGGGGACCGGGTTATGCAGATTCGGAATAATTATGACATCCCCTGGAAAAAGACCGACGGTACCGCCGTAGGCAGCGGCATTTACAACGGCGACATCGGCGTCATCACCGGCATCGAGCCGGAGCAGGAGCTGGTCCGGGTGGTGTTCGATGACCGAGTAGCGGAATACGACTTCACTATGTTGGAAGAACTGGAACCGGCCTACGCCATCACGGTCCATAAGAGCCAGGGCAGCGAGTACCGGGCAGTGATCCTGACATGCTGGGGCGGGTCCCCCTATCTTCTGAACCGGAGCGTCCTCTATACCGCCGTGACAAGAGCAAGAGAATTATTGATTCTGGTGGGCCGGGAGGACACCGTGGGGGTCATGGTCAATAACGCAAAAGTGGGCCGCCGCTACACGGGATTGAAGCTGCGGCTCCAGGGGAGAACAAAATGCTGAGCCGGGTGTGGGATCTGCTGTTCCCGGAAAAGTGTGTGCTTTGCCAGAAAGTGCTTGAAAAGGGCGAACAGGACCTGTGCCGGATCTGCCGCATGGGCCTGGAAACTTATCACGGCGGAAAAAAGACCATTCCCTTTGTTGCAAGCTGGACGGCTTTGTGGTATTATGAAGGTAACGTACGGGAAAGTCTCCTGCGCTATAAGTTTGGCGGACGGGAAAGCTACGCCAAAAGCTATGGCCGTCTATTGGCCATGGCCATCCTGGAGGAGGATTGGACCTACGACCGTATCACCTGGGTGCCCATCAGCCGCCGGCGGAAGCTGCGCCGGGGCTATGACCAGGTGGAGCTGTTGGCCCGGGCCACTGCAAAGGAACTGGGCCGGGAGGCGGAGCCTGTGCTGCGGAAGCGGCGGCACAACCCTCCCCAATCCGGCATTCACGGTGCGGCGGAACGCCGGGCCAATGTGCTGGGGGCCTACAGCCTCCGGAAGGGCGTCAGCGTGGAGGGCCAGCGGATCTTTCTGCTGGACGACATCATTACCACCGGCGCTACCGTCAGCGAGTGCGCCCGGGAGCTGCTCAGCGCCGGGGCCAAGGAAGTGGTCTGCGGCTGCGTGGCGGCGGCAGGCCGGGAATCAAAGAAAAGTTAGGTGACGAATATGCAGTTTTTCTCCAACGATCTGGGTGTGGACCTGGGTACGGCCAACGTGCTCATCTATGCCGACGGCAAGGGCATCGTGGTCCGGGAGCCGTCGGTGGTGGCCGTGGATAAAAATACAGGCAGAATTTTGCAGGTGGGCTCTGCCGCCCGGAATATGCTGGGCCGGACCCCCGGCAACGTTGTGGCCATGCGGCCCTTGCAGGGTGGCGTGATTTCCGACCATGAAATGACCGTGCGGCTCTTGCAGGCCCTGTTCCGCAAGGTCACGAAAACCGGTCTCTTTACTCCCAAGCCCCGTGTGGTCATCTGTGTGCCCAGCGGCGTAACGGAGGTGGAGGAGCGGACCGTCATCAATGCGGCCATCGAAGCCGGTGCCCGGCGGGTGTACCTGATCGAAGAACCCCTGGCGGCGGCGCTGGGGGCCGGATTGGACATCCAGGGACCCAACGGCCACTTGGTGGTGGACGTGGGAGCCGGTACCACGGATATTGCCGTGCTGAGTCTCAACGGTGTGGCGGCGTCTTCTTCGCTGACCATCGCAGGTGACGTGTTCGACGAGACCATCGCCCGGTATGTCCGCCGCCGTCACGGGGTCATCATCGGCCAGACTACGGCGGAGGACGTGAAAATTCAGATCGGCTCCGTGTACCCCCGGCCGGAGGACATCAGCATGAACGTGAAGGGCCGGGATGCCAAAAACGGCGTGCCCAGGGAACTGACCCTGCTGTCCTCGGAGGTCTACGAGGTCCTGCGCCGTCCCGCCCGGCAGATCGCCGACGAGGTGCTGTCCGTGCTGGAGGAGACTTCCCCGGAATTGGTCAGCGACATTTCGGAGAACGGCATCACCCTCACCGGCGGCGGAAGCCAGATCTGGGGTATGGAAATGCTCATTTCCGAGCGGACCGGCATCGCCTGCACCATGGCAGACGACCCGGAATCCTGTGTGGCCTTCGGCTGTGGCAAGAGCCTTAGCTGGATCAACCATATGCAGGAAGGACCCATCAACATTGCCCGCCGCCGCATCATGCGGGGATAAAAAATGCAGGTATGACCGAAGTCATGCCTGCTTTTTTACCGTCCGCTACAAAATGCCTAACGGCATCCGTGGGGACCTTTCTGCCCCGGAAGGGGATGATTTTCAAAACACCAGGGGAACTTGTGGGAAAATCCTTGCATCAAAGGCGGAAATGCGTTATACTATGCAAAAACGATGCCGAATGGGAGGGCAGAAGCGCAATGACCGTGGACGAATTCTTTTCCGTGTGCGCCCGGATGGGCTTTTCCCGCTGCGGAAAAGGGTATGCCCGCTGCCTGGGGGACGGGGTCTATCAGGAGCTTTCCGCTCCCGGTACCGGCTACCTGAGCAATTCCTCCCCGGAATTTCTCCAATGACGCAGACGCTCCCCGGTACTGGAATTGCGGCTCCGGTCCATGTATGCAGACCCTTCTTATTTTCGTACGCCCCAGATCCCCTTTTACCCCGAAAATCTGGTGGGGGACCGATATGTCTCCGGGGATTATCAGGGATTTGCCAGTCCGTGTGACCTGATGCTTTCCGTGGGCTTTGTGGTGCTGGATACCGTTACCACCCAGTCCCGGCTTCTGGAATGGAGTCGGAAGCTGGAGACGGCCCAGTATCCGGAGGAAACGCCGGACCGGTCCGAGCTGTGTCCGGCCATGATCCTCTGCGGGGAGCTGGAGATGGCGGAGCGGGTGCTGAACACATCCTTTACCCATATCTGGATGGCCTTTCACGAGGAGTACGACGGTTGAAAGGCCTGCGGCGAGTTTGAAAAGTATCTCCGTATGGAAGCTGCCCGCACCCAGGCCGCCATGCCGGTGACGGAGACCCTGACCATGCTGAAAAATGGCCGCTGGGGAGAACTTTGTATGTATTTTGACCGGTGCCTGGCCCAAAATACACTGGACCTGCAACGCTCCGGCGCACTTTTTGCCCCGAATTTCAATCCACAATACTGCGATTTGGGTGGGGACCTTTCCTGACCCGGATAGGAGGAAACTTATGTCAACCAATCTGAATTTCCGCTCTGCCCTCAACGGCTTCAACCGGGAGGATGTGGTGAATTACATCGAATTTCTGACCAACCGCCATGTGTCGGACCTGAGCCAGATGAAGGCCCAGCTGGACGCGGCCAACGAGGAGATCGAACGGCTGAAAACTCAGCCCGTCCCGGCGGAGGACACCGAAGCCCTGTCCCAGGCCAAGGCTCGCATTACGGAGCTGGAAGCCCAGGTGGCGACGCTGAACGGCCGGGAACCGGCCCTGTCCGAGAATGCTCAGGCGGAGCTGGAAGCCTATCGCCGTGCCGAGCGCACCGAGCGTGCTGCCCGTCAGCGGGCCGCCCAGCTGTGCAGTCAGGCAAACGCCATTCTGGCCGATGCCACTGCAAAAGTGGAGGAGGCAGGCTCTCGGATGGAGGAGACCCTGGGCAGCGTCAGCACCCAGCTCAGCGCTCTGCAGACTGCCATTCTCCAGGGCAAGAGCGCTCTGCGGGATGCGGCTACGGAGCTTTACGCCCTGACCCCGGACGACGAGGACGCATGAAAGACTTTTTCCCGGCCTATTATGAAGAATTCCGCTGCCTGGCAGGGACCTGCCCGGACAGCTGCTGCCAGGAATGGGACGTAGATGTGGACCCGGATTCGGCCATGCGTTATCGAGCCTTGCCGGGGGACTTGGGAGATGCCGTCCGGGCCGCTTTGGTGGACACGGAGGACGGCGTTGTGCTGACACAGATTTCCGGCCGCTGCCCCATGTGGCGGAAGGACGGCCTGTGCCGGATTCAGGCGGAATTGGGAGAGCAGGCCTTGTGCGACGTGTGCCGGACCTTCCCCCGCATTACCCACGAATACGAGGGCTTTACGGAACACGCCCTGGAGATGTCCTGCCCGGAGGCGGCACGGCTTATCCTTACCGAATCGCCGGGTCATTGGGTCCCGGAGGCGGTGGGGGACTTGGGATTGCTGGTCCAGAGCCGGGAGCAGGCACGCTCTTTGCTGGCCGATACCCGCTTTTCCGTTGGGGAGCGGCTGGCTGCGCTGCTTCTTTTCGCCGGAAAGGTGGAAGATGCCCTCTGCGCCGGGAAAGCTGCGCCGGAGTTTGACCCGGAAGCGGCGCTGGATGCGGCACGGGAACTGGCCGGACCGGGGGATATGGCTCCGGTGCTGGACTTTTATAAATCTTTGGAAATTCTCACGCCAATGTGGCGGCAGCGGCTGGAAGCACCGGCACCCGACCCCTGGACGGGGGCGCATGGCCGTTTGGCCCGGTATTTTCTGGACCGCTATTGGCTCCAGGCCGTGTCCGACGGGGAAGTTTGGGCACGGGCCAAACTGGTGGCCCTGTCCTGTCAGACCGTCCGCTTCCTGGGCGGGGGCCTGCAGGAGACGGCCCAGCTTTATTCCAAGGAGATCGATAACGACCCGGAGAACATTGATGCCATTCTGGACGGGGCCTATAGCGAAAAGGCCCTGACGGATGCCAATTTGCTTGGCTTGCTGCTCCGGCCCTGACCGCCGGAGCAGCTACAAAAAATGTTTTCAAAATTTTTCGACAAATCCGAAAAAAGTGCTTGACATTTCCGGAAGGTGTGCTATAATACAGAAGCTGTCTGGGACGGCTGGTCAAAAATCGAATATGGGGGTATAGCTCAGCTGGGAGCGCACGCTATCGGGTGAACGACCCCGAATTACAAACAATTTCATAGGTTCTATTACCCACTGTATCGTGGGGTCTTAGCTAAATGGGGGTATAGCTCAGCTGGGAGCGCACGCTATCGGGTGAACGACCCCGAATCATTCAAAACTAAATATCCTGAAAGTCAAGGTTTTCCAAGGCTTTCAGTCCTATGGGGGTATAGCTCAGCTGGGAGAGCGCTTGAATG
>JALEII010000007.1 GCA_022770345.1 Clostridiales bacterium
TGAACTTGCAAGTCAGGGCTTTCCCGATTCCGGCGGTAACCCGCTTCGTTCTTATATTCCGGGTGATTCCGGTCCCTGTAAATGGCATAGTCGTACCGGTCGCTGTTGGTGTAGATGGTTTGCACCAGCCTGGCGTGAATCCACTCCATGGCGGTAACATCCGGGTCGCACAGGGCGGGCGTGACCTCTGGAAGGTCATGCTTTTGGACGAATTCTGACACGGGGCAGTGGGTGAATTCGCAGCAATTGGACTTTTCCGGGTCAAAAGGGGCTGCACGCATCTGAGAATCTCCCATTGGTCGCACCGGCCCTTGGTCGGTGCGACAGGATTTCGTCATCAGCTTCTTGAAAAAGGCTTGTTGCAGTCCACAAAAGTCAGCTTCCGGAGGGCTTCCGGGAACAAACTGCCCTCCATTTTTCAATTTCGTCCAGATTCGTCACGGTCTTGCAGGCTACATCATAGGCCGGCAGGGGAATGACCCGGCCAAAGTTGCCCTACAGAAGATGAGGAAAAAGCAAATGGAATCTAGACGCTGTGGTATATTTTCCATGCCAGAAGTGGTGATCCTGCTGAATGTGGACTTTTATGTATACAGGTGCCGGAAACTACGGAATAGCGAGACGAAAAATAACGAAAACGGGTATCCGGGATGGTCTCGGATACCCGCATTTTTATTGGAGGATGGGCTGAAACTGACGCCCCTCCATGGCGGCGGACAGGGCCTGGGGCAGCTTTTCAAAATGGGCCACCATGCTGGCAGGCTTTTTCTCCGGATCGTCCTGGCCGAAGGGGACAAAATAATAGTGCTTCCGGGCCAACAGTCGGCCAATGTTCTCTGCTCCGGCCCCCAGGGCATCATTGGTGGACACGGCCAGCAGAATGGGCCGCCCGTTGCGCAGATGGCTTTTGGCCGCCATGGTCACGGGGCCGTCAGCAATGCCGTGGGCCAGTTTGGAAAGGGTGTTGCCGGTGCAGGGGGCGATGACCAGAACGTCCAGCAGCTTTTTTGGGCCGATGGGCTCTGCCTCAGGGATGACGGTCAGCACCGGACGGCCGCAAATGGCCTCGGCCCTGCGAAGATGTTCTTCCGCCGTGCCGAAACGGCTATCCAGCGTGGCGGCAGAATGGGAAAAAATGGGAATGACGGTATGCTCCTTGGCCAGGGTTTCCATTACGGGGAAAACTTTCGAAAAGGTGCAGAAGGAGCCGCATAAGGCGAAGCCGACGGTCACAGGACTCCCTCCTCTCCCTGAAGCCGGATGGCCGTCAGGGCCATGAGCCGGCCGGCGCTTTCCGGGGCGGTTTTTCCGGGCAGTCCCCGGAGGGAAACTGCGTGGGCCATGCCGGGAACCGATGCCAGGTCCAGCTTCACACAGTCCGACCGGGTGAAGGTGTCGGCAGTCTCGTCCAGGACCAATTCCGGGGCGGTGTTCAAAATGGCCCGAAAACCTGCCAGATTGCTGCCGAGAGTGGCGGTGTCCATGGCCTGATAGCCCAAGGCGTGGAGCAGGCCCCGGTTGGCTTCGGACCGGCTGGCCACGGTGACGCTGGCCCCGCAGTTTTTCAACAATGCTGCCAGACATTTCCCGATGCGCCCCCAGCCGATGACCAGCACGGGACACTCCGGCAGAATCGAATTCAGCCGGAGCAGCAGCTCGGAAAGGGCGCAGTGAGCGGTGATTTTGGCGTTTTCGGCAAGAAAATAGGGGTCCTCCAGGAAATCTACCTTCCGCACTCCTGCGAGAGCTTGCAATTTTCCACCCATCACAACCGCATCCTCCGGAATGTCTTCCGGCAACGTTTTCGGAGCCATGCCAAGCAGCACATGGGAGGCGTACCGGCCTTCACTGACAATGGGCATTCCCCGCCGCAGGAGATATTCCCGTGCGTAGGCCAGGGTGGGCGTGTCTTCGGGTATGTAAAATCGAGTCTGCATCAAAGATGTTCCTCCTTTCACGCCAGAATATGCCGTTTACCTTACACTGGTGCTTGATTTTCCCGCAGGTTCCTGTATAATAAATAAAAAGAGGTGACGGTTATGCAAAGACTTGGCTTTATACATGATATGATGGACGTGAAGGTGCTGCTGCTGCTGGTGCTGTCCCGGTGTAATTATCCGGTCAGCACCCAGGAGGCCTACGAGCTGTGCTATCAGGACGACTGCCTCAGCTATTTTGATGTGTGTACCGCCTTGCCGGAAATGGTGAAGTCGGGCCATATCCGTCAGGTGGAGGGCGAAAAGTACGAGATCACCGACAAGGGCCGGGAGACCGCAGGCCTGACTGAGGACTCCATTGCCTTTACGGTTCGCCAGCGGGCTGAAAACGCAGTGGCGGCCTTTAACCGGAAAATGCGCCGGAGCAGCTTCGTCAAGACCAGCGTCACGGCCCGGGAGGGCGGGGACTATTCCGTGCTGCTGGAGCTGGAAGACGAAATGGGCAGCCTGATGAAGCTGGAACTGCTGGCCCCGGATCAGCGCCAGGGGGAGCGGCTGGCGAAGCTGTTCGAGAAAAAGGCGGAAGAAATCTACAATCTGACTATGACGGAACTACTGGACGACGAGGACAATGGCTGAGATACGTCTGTACGCCGGAGAACGCCTATTCAAAAATTATTTACAAAACGGCAAGGGGTTTCCTCTTGCCGTTTTGTCGAAATTGGGGTATAGTGTAAATACACCGGAGAACGGTGAAACGAAAGGAGCTGCCGCATATGAAATTTCAGTACAGTGAGAAGAAAGTCCGCTTGCCGGAAAACGTCCACGCTTATGCCGAGAAGAAGGTCATGAAGCTGGCACGGTTCTTTGAGGAGGATGCGGAAGCACTGATCGTATTTTCTGTGGAGAAGAACCGGAACAATGTGGAGTTGACTGTCCATGGGGCGGGCACCTGGTTCCGGGCCAGCGAAAGCACTTCCGATATGTTTGCGTCCATTGACGCCGCCGTGGGTACCATCGAAGGACAGATCCGCAAGAACAAGACCCGCCTGGCCCGCCGTCTCCGTCAGGATGCCTTCACCCGCACGGCTGAGGAGACATCCTTTGCGACTGACGAGCCGGAGGGGGAACTGACCATTGTCCGGGCGAAAAAGTTCTATATGCGTCCCATGACCAGAGAAGAGGCCATCCTGCAGATGAACCTGCTGGAGCATAGCTTCTTCGCCTTCCGGGACCAGGATAACGGCGGCAGCTTTGCCGTTGTGTATAAGCGCAACGACGGTGGCTACGGTCTGATAGATGACACGGAATAAGTAAAAAACGGGGTGGTAAATTCAATTTTACCACCCCGTAAATCAAGTTCTGGGGACGATGCTGTGAAAAGATTTAACGGTGCTGCTGACATTCACGATGCTGACTGCCCTCTGCACCGAGCGTTTCTCGGAAAAAGACGGGAAAATCAAACAGACAGACATGCCCTGTGTGTACCCGATTCAGCTGGACACGGAGGAAGGGGCAAAGCTGGATTCCCGGAATGCGAAGATCGTCGTCTGCAAAGTGGCTCCGGAGTTGATGAATTCCATGACCACGGAGGCCATGCTGGAAAAGGCCCTGGGTTACCCAATGCTCATCAACCTCTATGCGTACAGCGATATGCAGCAGGCAATCGGAGTCGTGTCGGAGAATTTTGACGGTCTGCAGATTCTCCGCGACCGAGAAAATGCTGCCGAGTGCATCCGGAAGGCCATAGACGCCGGGGTTGATGACCTGGTGCGGGTGGGGTACCTGCAAACCCTTGCGTCCTATGTGGCGGACGAGACTCGGGGAACTGTATTTTTGAAGCGATCACAAACAGCAGTCGGCGCCGAAAGACGCTGGCTGTAATTTTTTCGAAAAAAGGTGAAAAAGGGGGTTGACAAACGAGGGGAGGGGGTGTATTATATGCAAGCGCTTTGGGGCGCAGGACCTGAACAAGTGAAAAATTGAGGATTGGAAGCGGGGAAGAGCGGAAAGCATCGAGACCTGCGGAAGAAAATCAAAAAAAGCTGAAAAAAGGGCTTGACAAACCGAAGAGCTTGTGATAGAATAAGCAAGCTAACCCGCTGAGGGGACGCGAAACGGTACCTTGTAAATTGAATAACGCAAAGACGAAAAGAGCACCTTGAACAAAGTAAAATGGATTG
>JALEII010000029.1 GCA_022770345.1 Clostridiales bacterium
ATGAAACGGACGAAGACGCGTTTCCTGGCCATGCTTCTGGCGCTGGTCCTGGTGTTCACCTCTCTGCCGGCGACGGCTTTGGCGGCGACCACCGATTCCTCCGATGACAACTGGGGCAAACTCAGTGTTGAGGATGTGACCGACGAACTGACCGACGCAGATCGAAAAAGCATGTTTGAGGAAAATATGGATACGGACAAGGTTTCCGAATCCGAGCTTCCCGACCCGGACGAGTTGGTCCGGGTGATTGTGGAGCTGGATACGGACAGCCTGCTGGATGTGCGTGACCGGGTGAATTCCGCCATGTCCATGACGGACTTCCAGCGGACCCAGGCGGCACAGGACCAGCTCTCCGAGATCTCTACCATGGAGGCGGACGTGAAAAGCGCCATCGCCGCCGAGGGTATCGAGCCGGAGTACGTATTCTCCTACGCAGCCATCATCAGCGGTTTCAGCGCCGAGGTTCCCTATGGCGACATCGAAGCCATTGAAGCCGTGGACGGCGTGGCCCGGGTGGTCCTCTGTGAGACCTACTATCCCGACGTGATGGGCGATGCCACCCTGGGCGAGGCCCTCAGCCCTGCAGAGATAGCCGCTTACTCCAACAATACCGATTATAAGGGCGAGGGAATTCTCATCGGTATCGTGGACACAGGCCTGGACATCAACCATGAGGCCTTTGCCAACGATCCGACCGTACAGAAGCTGCAGAAGGCCGCTCTGGAAAAGCTGCTCTATACCACCGAAGAGGTGGATGGCAAGACCAACGTTACCGCTTACAGCTACGCTGCCCTCTGGTATGCCCAGAACAACAGCACCCCCAGCCAGCTGAATCTGCTGACGGCGGATATGCTCTACAAGAGCGGCAAGGTTCCATTTGCTTTTGACTACGCCGACAAGGATGCGGATGTTATCCCCTCTGCCGAAGCCGTTACCAACTACGGCAACGACCATGGCACGCATGTGGCCGGTATCGCTGCGGGCAAGACCGTGGACAGCGACGGCAACGTGACCTTTTCCGGTCAGGCCCCGGAGGCCCAGCTGGCCATCTTCAAGGTCTTTTCGGACAGTACCAGCGGCGCTTCCACCGACAACATCCTGGCGGCGTTGAACGATGCGCTGCTCCTGGATGTGGACGTCATCAATATGTCTCTGGGCAGCGGCGGCGGCTTCTCCCGGGAAGAGGACACCAACGCTGTCACCAAGTATTATGATCTGGTGAAGTCTGCCGGTATCCTACTGGACGTTTCCGCAGGCAATGCTTATTCCTCCAGCCGTGGCGGCGCACAGGGCGACTACGCCTCTACATCCGACCCGGATACGGGTATCATCGGTTCTCCTTCTTCCTATGATGCTTCCCTGTCAGTGGCTTCTGTGGATACGGCGGCTGCTGCTGCTTTCCGCACCGATGCCGGGCGGGTCCCCTACAATGACGTCACCGGCCACGACTTCGCTTCTCTGCTGCTCGGCAGCGAGACCAGCAAGACCCTGGAATATGTGGTCGTGGGCGGCAGCGGTGACAAGGCTGACTACGAGGGCCTGGATGTGACCGGTAAGGTGGCTCTGGTCCAGCGGGGCGGATTGTCCTTCGAGCAGAAGCAGATTAACGCTGCCGATGCCGGTGCCGTGGCCTGCGTTATTTACAACAATCTGGACGGCTATCTTCTGAATATGTCCGTCACCGATTACCGTATCCCCACCGTCAGCATCAGCCATGCCAACGGCGTGGCCATGGCGGAGCAGGAAAACAAGACCCTGACCGTGTCCTCTGAGGATAAGGGCACCGTCACCATGAGCGACTTCTCCTCTTGGGGCCCCCTGCCCTCTCTGGAGCTGAAGCCCGAGATCACCGCCCCCGGCGGCGACATCTATTCCTCTCTGCCCTTTGCTCAGTATGGTTACATGAGCGGCACTTCCATGGCGGCACCTTATCTGTCCGGTGTGTCCGCCGCCATGAAGCAATATCTGAACAAGATTGCTGCCGGCCTCTCCGATAAGGAAAAGCAGGTTCTGGCCAACCGGATCCTGATGAGCACTGCCGACATCCTCTACGAGGACTCCGGCGTGGCCTATTCCCCCCGGAAGCAGGGTGCCGGTATGGTGGACCTGTCTGCCGCCACTTCCACCCCTGCTTACCTATACGTTCGGGATTCCGAGCGGACCAAGATCGAGTTGGGCGACGATGCCAACCGTACCGGTATCTATGACCTGAGCTTCGTGCTGAAAAACATGACGGCGGTTGCCCGCAGCTATGCCGTCGATGTACAGGTCCAGACCGAGACGGCCAGCGACGCAGGCTACATCCTCCAGCAGGGCCATGCCCTGAACCCGGATGTGACCATCAGCGTGTCCGGCGGCACTCTGGACGGTAACACCGTCACCGTCAGCGGGAACGGCGAGGCCACCATCAACGTAAAAGTACGCCTCTCCGACAGCGACAAGGAGTATCTTGCCAAGTTCCCCAACGGTATCTATGTGGAAGGCTTCGTGGAGCTGACGAACGACGATGATCCCAGTCTGTCCGTCCCCTTCCTGGGCTTCTACGGCGACTGGAGCGAGGCCCCCATCCTGGAGGATTCCGACATTTATAATGACGCCTCCACTAAGATGTTCCAGACAGCTCCCACCGGCGTGTACGCCATGATGTACCTGTTCCCGCTGGGTACGTATCCCTTCAAGGTCCCTGAGGGCTGGCCGGAACCCGGCACCTCTGCAGACCGGATCAGCGTCGACCTGGGCGGCGGCAACGGCATGGGCAATCTGTACTACCTGCAGGCCGGTATGCTTCGCGGTGCCAAGACTGCCATGGGTACCATCGTGGATGCGGATACCGGTGCCGTGTACAAGCAGTGGAGCGAAATGAATGTTCGCAAGGCTATGTACAACTCCAGCACTGGAAAGATTCGGGCCGGACTGATCGGTGAGGCATGGCCTGCGCTGACCGGCAAGGAGATTGTTCTGATTCCGAACAATACGCATATGACCTATACGGTCACCGCCTGTGTGGATGGCGTACACGCCCAGAATAACGAGCGGAATACGTATTCCTTTGATTTCACCTCCGACGGCGAAATGCCCTACATTCTGGATCGGGATAACCTGCGCTTCCGCAAGGGCGATGACGGACGGATCTACCTGGATGTTACTTTGGCCGATAACTTTGCGTTGGCTGGCGCAACGCTATACTCCGCCGAGGAGAAGAGGAACAACTCCGGAAAGCTGGAGATCAGCACCGGCAGCAACTACTACGAGGGCATCTACCCGGCCGTGAAGGATGACGGCACGGTCCCCGGACCCTACGAAGAGTTCAAGTACACCTTCGACGTGACCGACTTCTACAAGACGCTGACCAAGGGCTGTTTCTACGTGGTGGCTTATGACTACGCCATGAACCAGTGCACCTTCCGGGTGCGTCTGCCGGAGCAGGCCGTCACCGGCATCAGCCTGGACAAGACCAGCCTGACCCTGCCTCTGAATGGCCACGACACACTGACGGCTACCGTGACCCCCGATGATGCCACCGACCAGCACTTGACCTGGACCTCCTCCAACGAGGATGTGGTGGAAGTCCGCAGCGGTATCGTGGCGGCTAAGTCCACCGGTACGGCTACCATCACCGTGGCTTCCACCGTATGGCCCGACATTATGGCTACCTGCGATGTGACTGTCACTGACGAGGTAGGTCCTGCCGTTTCCATCGAGGAGATGAAGCTCACCCGAACTGCTGTCTCCATGGTGGAGGGCGGCACCAATACCGATGTGCGACTTTACGCTTATGCACCTTTCTATGCCACCGATCTGACGCTGGAGTGGTCCTCTTCCGATACAAAGGTGGTTACAGTGGAGCCCAACGGTCCCGAAGGTGAATACTTCACCAGCTATGCGAAGCTCACGGCTGTGGGTGCCGGTACAGCAATTGTTACCGCCACCGCCAAGGCTACCGGCGCTACTGCTGAGGTGGAGGTGACTGTCGCCAAGGCCTCTACAACCGGCAGCTTCCAGATTGTGGGTGATACGCTGGTTGCTTACAGCGGTGGAGAATCCAATGTTGTCGTTCCTGACGGCGTTCGGGTCATCGGTGAACAGGCATTCAAGGGCAATGCCGGTGTGATTTCCGTGACACTGCCCACCGGTGTTGAGGAAATCCATGATCGTGCCTTCTACGGCTGCTCTAATTTGAAATCTGTCAACCTTCCCGACTCCCTGAAGACCATCGGGGAGGGCGCTTTCCAGGGCTGCACTAGTCTGGCTAGTGTGAACTGCGATACTGTTCTTCCGGCCGGTATGACCAGTGTGGGTAAGAACGCCTTCTCCAACTGCAAAGCCCTTGCAGGCAATCTGGTGCTCGGTGATGCACTGACTGAATTGGGTGAGAGTGCTTTCTATGGCTGTGCGGAACTGACCTCTGTGACTATGTCCGACAGCTTCAACGGTCTGAATGCAGCAGGCGGCCAGTTCAACGGCTGCACAAAGCTGCAGCGTGCGGTTCTCTCTGCCGCATTGAAGGAGTTGCCTGCCCGGACCTTCTTTGCCTGCGGTCTTAGCGAGCTTCCTGATTTGAAGAATGTCGCCAGCATCGGTCAGGCCTGCTTCCAGAGAAACAATGCGATGACCGCCGTTACGATTCCCGAGACGGTGACCTATCTGGCCGGAAATGCCTTTGCATACAACACAGGCTTGAAGGAAGTAACCATTCTGGGTACTCCGGAGATGGGCAACGGATCGTTCTCCAAGGATACAGCCCTGGAAACGTTTACGGCTCCCAAGCTGACCTCTATCGGCGTATCTGCTTTTGACGGCGACACGGCACTGACGGAGTTTGTTGTACCGGATAACCTTACTTTTATCGGGGACAAGGCCTTCCAGAACTGCAAGAACCTGACCAAACTCATCTTCCCGTCCACTTACAAGGCTCCCACATTGACCCTGGGTACCCAGCTGTTCCTGAAGTGCACCAAATTCACGGGCATCGTGGTGGAGGATGGCGCCAACGTCCGGCTGGATGATGCGGGCGTTCTCTACACTGCCGACGGCAAGACCCTGATCGCCGCCACCGATTCCTTCAAGGCCACCAGTTACACCGTGGCCGATGGCGTGGAGACCATCAGTCCCTCTGCCTTCTATTCCAAGACCGGCCTGACCACCATCACCCTGCCCGCCAGCATGAAGTCCATCGGTGACAAGGCCTTCTATGGCTGCACTGGCCTGACGGCCATCACTTTCCCGGACGGCATGAGCAGCTTGGGCGTCAACGCCTTCGACGGCTGCACCAAACTTGCAACGGTTGGCTTCGGCAAGTCTCTGACTGCCGTTCCGGCGTATGCCTTCAATAAGTGCGCTGCCCTGAAGACGGCGGATCTTCCTGCCAGTGTGACCTGCATTGACGATTATGCTTTCTATAACTGCTCCTCGCTGACATCCGTGACTTTCCCGGATGGCCTGACTGAGGTTGCAAAGTACGCCTTCAATGGCTGCTCCAAGCTGAAAAAGGCAATTCTGCCTGCATCGGTAACGATGTTGGGGGATTATGCCTTCAGCGGATGCTCCGCACTTACGGATGTGGACTGCGGCAGCGCAACGGTCATTCCCACCCGGGCTTTCTACGGAGTGAAGGCTCTGAAAAACCTGGCGATGTCCGATAATGTTACGGAGATCGGAGATTATGCATTCTACAATTGCTATGTACTGACCGATTTCGGCTGGCCCAGCAAGTTGGAGCGTGTCGGAAAGAATGCCTTCTATTGCTGCAGAATGCTGACGGACTTCGATTTTACTGGAACAAAACTGACAGACATTGGCAATTACGGATTCTATCAGTGTTATGAGGCCCAGACCCTGGAATTCCCGGAGACGCTGGAGACGATTGGTACCTATGCCTTTGCCTACCTGAACTTCAACAAGACGGCCTACATTACTGAGGTAACCCTGCCTGCCAGCCTGACCTCCATTGCGAAAAATGCTTTTGACAAGGCCAACAGCCTGAAGAGTATCTCTGTAGCAGAGGGGAACAAGATTTACACCTCCTCCGATGGTATCCTGCTGCTGCGGGAGACCGGCGACATCTACATCTGGCCTGCCGACAATGAGATTACAGAATTCACCATTCCCTCTACCATGACGGCCATCCCCGATAAGATGCTGCAGAACAACAAGACCATCCAGAAGCTCTACATCCCCTCCACTGTGACTACCATCGGCGCTTACGCTTTCCAGGGGTCTGCTTTGGAGGAGGTCTACTTCGAGACTTCCGCCAACGGCCTGACCATCGACGACTACGCCTTCCAGGGTTGTAAGTCTCTGAAGGTCCTGAGCCTGCCCTACGGCCTGACTGCCACCGGCTCCTATGCTTTCTCCGGCACCGGTCTGGAGGAGCTGAATCTGCCGGACACCCTGACGACCATGGGTTCCAACGCACTGTCTGAGAATGCATCCCTCAAGAAGGTGAGGCTTCCCGCATCCCTGACTGCAATCCCGGAACGGGGCTTTACCAATTGCGAGGCCTTGGAGGAAATCACTTTCCCGGCTTCCGTCACCAATTGGGGTGCCAGTGTTTCCACCAGTGCATTCTTGGGCTGCACCAGCCTGAAGAATGTATATGTGGATCGCCGTTCGCTGTCCTTCAAGAGTGTGGACGGTGTACTCTTCGACTACACCGGAAAAACGCTGGTATTCTACCCCGCAGGACGCGATGCGGAGCAGTATGTGATCCCGGAGGGAACCGTTCGCGTAGGTGCCCATGCCTTCCGTGGCAACACCTACCTGAAGAAGGTCACTTATCCCAGCACCTTGGTGCGTATTGGCAACCACGCCTTCTTCGGATGCTCCAACCTGAAGGATTACTACTTCACCGGCATGACTGCGCCTCTGCTGGAGACCACTGCTGCTACAACCGGCCCCGTGGCCAACTTGGCTCTGTACTGCAACTTTGTGGGCATCTGGGCTAACTATGAGACCGGCGTGGGCTATGTCTACAATGACTTCGGCCTGAACCTCTACTATCCGGAGGGCGCAACCGGCTACACTGCCTACGTGTGGGAGAAGTACTTCAACACTGAAAAGGGCAGCGTCACCGTTATGGAGTCCAGCTACTTCACGCCTATCGACCTGACCGTCACCGAGACCGGCAAGCACAATGCCGCCCTGACCTGGACCGCTGCCAAGCAGGCAGACCTGGAAAGCGTCACCTACACCGTGGAGCGCTCCCTGGCCCATAAGGTCTCCGATGGCGAACAGGATACCTGGGTGTATGACGGCTTCGAGACCCTGGCCGAGGGTCTGACCGAATGCGCCTACACCGATACCACTACCCTGAACATCGGCTGCACCTACGCCTACCGGGTCACCACTTTTGCAGGCACCAAGACCGGGCCCGGTGCCATCGCTGCTCTGTACATTGACGCTTCTGCCGACGATCCCGATGAGCAGGCGGTTCTGGAGATTATCAAGAAGATCGAGGCTTTGAAGCCCATCGACCTGCTGACCGCCGCCGACGAGCAGAGAGTCCGGGAGTTGCTGGCCGAGTACAATGCCCTGACGGATGCCCAGAAGGAACTGGTGTTCAACTACCAGACCCTGCTGGATGCCATCGAGCAGGTGGGCCACAACCCCGAACGGGTCAACGCCAAGGACGCCACTTGTACCGAGCCCGGCTATACCGGCGACCTGGTGTGTAGTGTCTGCAACGAGGTCCTGGAGGCTGGCACTGTGATCGATCCGCTGGGCCACAGCTACGGCGAACCCGCCTGGACCTGGACCGGGGATGGCACTGCTGCCACCGCTACCTTCACCTGCGGCAATGATGAAAGCCACACCGTGGTGTTGGATGGCGATATCACCAGCGAGATCACCAGGGAAGCTGCCTGCGGCGTGGCCGGTGAGGAGACCTTCACCGCCACCGTGACCTTCGCCGGTAAGACCTACACCGACAGCAAGGTCCTGGCTACTGCCGCTCTGGACCACGATCCCGAGGTACGGAACGCCAAGGACGCCACCTGTACCGAGGACGGCTACACCGGCGACACCGTGTGCAAGCGCTGCGGCGAGACTCTGGCTACCGGCTCCGCCATCCCGGCCCTGGGACACGACACCGAGGTGAAGAACGCCAGGGCTGCTACCTGCACCGAGGCAGGCTACACCGGCGATACCGTGTGCAAGCGCTGCGGCCAGACCGTGGCCACCGGTTCCTCCATCCCTGCCACCGGCCACCACTACGGCTCCGACGGCAAGTGCAAGGACTGCGGCGACAAGCAAACCGTGACCCCGGCAACCGGCGACACCTTCGATGTTGCCATGACGACTCTGGTTCTGATGACCTCCGCCGTTCTGGCTGCTGCTCTTTGGTTCTCCATGAGAAAACGCAGCAAGTAATTCCATAATCCATGGCAAAGCCCCCGGTTTTTCGAAACCGGGGGTCTTTTCCGCTTCACAGGAAGCTCTGCATCTGCCGGATGCCTGCGTTTTCGCAGTCCAGCAGCTTCTGGGATAGGCGCGTCACCTGGGGGTCCGGGCGGTTGAACTGGTGCAGCTGCTGCAGGCCCTTCACCATGCCCTTTGTGCTGCCCGTGATCATCATGGCGGCAATGCGGGAGTCCGTGCAGCCCCCGCTGAGCCGGGCCCGGGTTACCATGTCCGCCATGCCCTTGGCCACCGGTTCCAGGTCCTGCAGTTCCCAGCCCCGGCTTTCGGCAATGGCCTGAGCCTCCCGCTCAATACCGTCGTACTCGGAAAGCTGGGTCTCCAAAGCCCGGCGGAGGGTGGGGCGCATGGTGCTTTTCAGGGTGGAGCGGATGCCTGTCTGGCCCATCTGGGCCGTTTTCAGAATGGAATTCAAGAGATTTTGACTTTCCTGCATGATTCATCACCGGCATTAGCATAACCGCCGGACCAAAGGCTCATGCACACGCCCCGCTGGAAAAGCATACCATGAAAGGGAGAAAGGTGGGGTCAATCATGTGCGCCATTGCGGGAATTTTTAATGTTCCCTTTGACGAGAAAATTCTGAAAAAAATGCAGAGGACCATGCGCCGACGGGGCCCGGACGGACAGGGTATCTATGTACAAAACAATCATGCGCTGCTCCATACCCGGCTGGCCATTGTGGACCCGGCAGGGGGTGCACAGCCTATGGCGCTCCAATGGGCCGGGGAACGTTACATTCTGGTGTATAACGGGGAACTGTACAATACGGCGGAGCTTCGGGGTGAATTGGAGAGCTTGGGCCACGAATTCCAAACCCATTCGGACACGGAGGTGGTTCTCCACGGCTGCGCCGAATGGGGGACGGCGGCACTGGACCGGTTTAACGGCATTTTTGCCTTCGCCCTTTGGATGGAACGGGCGGAAAGGCTGCTGCTGGCCCGGGACAGAATGGGGGTGAAGCCCCTCTTTTTCCAACAAAAGGGCAGGGGACTGCTGTTCGCCTCCGAGATCAAGACCATTCTGGCCCACCCGTCGGCACAGCCGGTGCTGACGGCGGAGGGAGCGGGAGAAATCCTCCTGCTGGGCCCCGGACGGACTCCCGGCAGCGGGGTGTTCCGGGATATCCGGGAGGTGGAACCGGGGTGCTTCGGAATCTTTGAGAAGGGCATCCTGCACCTGCACCGGTATTGGTCCCTAAAGGACCGGGAGCATCGGGACAGCTTCGAGGACACCGTGGCGCAGGTCCGTTTCCTGGTGACGGATGCCATCCGGCGGCAAATGGTGGCCGATGTGCCCATCGGGATGTTCTTGTCCGGGGGATTGGATTCCAGCCTCATTACTGCCGTCTGCGCCGAGAGGCTCCATGCCGAAGGAAAGACTGTTGACACGTTTTCTGTAGGATATGCGGACAATGCCCGATATTTTGTCCCCGGAAAGTTCCAGCCAAATTCCGATGAGGATTTTATCGGCACCATGGAAACGGCGGTGGGCGCAACGGCCCACCATACCATTCTGACCCCGGAGGACCTGTCGGCGGCATTGGAGACCTCCACGGTGGCCCGGGACCTTCCGGGTATGGCGGACGTAGATTTTTCTCTGCTGGCTCTTTGTGGCGATATTCGTCAATCTGTGAAAATGGCCTTGTCCGGGGAATGCGCCGACGAGATTTTCGGGGGCTATCCCTGGTTCCGGGACCCGGAGGTCCGGGCAGTGGATGGTTTCCCCTGGGCCCAGAATACCCGCTATCGGATGATGTTCCTGCACCCGGATTTGCGGGAAAAGCTGGACGGAGAGGCTTTCGTTCAGGAACGCTACCGAGCGACGATTCGGGAAACGGACGTTCTACCGGGAACGGACCCCGCGGAGCGGCGGATGAAGGAAATGGTGAATCTTAATTACCGCTGGTTCATGCAGACCCTCCTGGATCGGAAGGACAGGATGAGTATGTATCAGTCCCTGGAGGTCCGGGTGCCCTTCTGCGACTACCGGCTTGCCGAGTACCTGTACGGGGTTCCCTGGGCCTTCAAGGACTACCAGGGGGAGGAAAAGGGCCTTCTGCGCCGGGCGATGGAGGGCTGGCTGCCGAAGAAAATCCTGCACCGGAAGAAAAGCCCTTATCCCAAGACCTGGCACCCCCGGTATCGGGCTCTGATGGCGGAGCGGCTTGAAACGCTGTTGGCCGAGAAAAATGCTCCGCTGTTCGACCTGGTGGACCGAAGGGCAGCGGAGGATCTGCTTCATGGGGAGGATACCTGGCCCTGGTACGGCCAGCTCATGGGCGTGCCCCAAACCATGGCGTTCCTGCTGCAAACGGACTTCTGGCTGCGCCATTTCAGCGTAAAGCTGGAATACTAGGGGAAATGACCAAAATAAATCTTTGACGAAAGGGAAATAACCTTGAAAATTCGTCATTTTTCCAATTTGCAAGTTCCCGGAGATTCGGCTATAATAAAGATAGATTTACAAAGGAGGCGAACGCTGTGTTTTCACAAGATGACATTTTGCTCTACGGAGCGCACGGACCCTGCCGCTATTTGGGCTTGGAGGAACGGCGGGTCAACGGAAAACGCCAGGAATTTTATGTGTTGGAGCCACTGGCCAGGGCAGAGACCCGGTTCCTGATCCCTACGGAAAATCCGACGGCCGTGGGCAAGATCCGGCGTCTGCCCTCCAAGCCGGAGGTGGAGCGGATGCTTGCCTCCGAACGGGCCAGGGCGTACAGTTGGGAGGCCGACGAGAACAAGCGGAAAAATCTCTACCGGGCACTGCTTTCCGGCACGGACCGGGCGGGTTTGGTGTCTATGATCTGTTCGGTGGAGTGCTACCGGCTGTTCCTGGGGCAGCAGGGAAGGAAGCTGCATCAGTGCGACGAAAACTTCCTCCGGGACGCCCAGCGGCTTATCGCTCAGGAATTGGCACTGACCTTGAACCTGGCTCCGGACCAGGTGGGCTCCTGGGTCCGGGAGCAAATGGGGGATATGACGGCATAGAAAAAAGGCCACTGGAGATAGCCGGGTGTCCATAAGACAGTGAATCCTCCATAGGATCCCACAGCGATCATATGGAGGATTTGTTCGTGTTTACCTGGCAAGTGACAAGGGATAGACGCGTAAGCGTCGCAAGGGAGTGCAGCTCCCTTGACAAAAAAAGCAACGCAGGACGCACAATATTTACGCCAGAAGCGTATAGAAGTGCGCCCTATTCTGAATGGTATTGAAGTGGTGCCCTATTCTGAATGGTATTGAAGTGGTGAGCTAGCCGGAAGTGATTGAGGAAAATTTTTCAGAATGGGACCTTGACTTTTCATTCTAAATGATATATTTTATCAATATAAAAGCAATATCAATAAGGTGAACTCTATGGCACGACGTAATACGATTCAACGCACCCTAGTCTTGGAGGCAGTGAATAGATTGCATTGCCACGCCACAGCAGATGAGGTTTATGAGGAAATCATCCAGGAGTATCCGACCATTAGCAAGGCAACCGTATATCGAAATCTGAATCTGTTATCGGAAATGGGCGAAATTCGCCGGCTTGAAATTCCGGGGAGTGCCGACCGCTTTGACCATATCAGCCGAAACCACTGCCATGTGAAATGCAACATATGCGGACGCGTCTTTGATGTGGACATGGATTTTGTCACTGGCCTTGAGCATGGGATCCGGGATACCCATGGATTTGACTTCATCGGTTATGATATTCTCTTTCATGGTGTCTGCCCGGAATGCAAGAAACAGCAGGA
>JALEII010000038.1 GCA_022770345.1 Clostridiales bacterium
GCCGGTCTGGACCGATATGAGGCCAGAAAGAGAATCGTTGCCGATCTGGAAGCCCAGGGCTATCTGGTGAAGGTGGAGGATTATTCCCACAATGTGGGCACCTGCTACCGTTGCCACAACGATGTGGAGCCCATTATTTCCGCCCAGTGGTTCGTGAAAATGAAGCCCCTGGCCGAGGAAGCCATCCGGGTGGTGAAGGACGGGGAGACAAAGTTCGTCCCGGAGCGCTTTACCAAGACTTATCTGAATTGGATGGAGAACGTGCGGGATTGGTGCATTTCCCGGCAGCTCTGGTGGGGTCATCAGATCCCCGCCTGGACCTGCGCCGACTGCGGCCATATCACCGTGTCCCGTCAGGACGCCTGCAAGTGCGAAAAGTGCGGTAGCACCAACATCGAGCGGGACCCGGATGTGCTGGATACCTGGTTCTCCTCGGCTCTGTGGCCCTTCGAGACCCTGGGCTGGCCGGAAAAGACCGCCGATCTGGCAAAATACTATCCCACTGACGTGCTGGTCACCGGCTATGACATCATCTTCTTCTGGGTGGCCCGGATGATCTTCTCCGGCTGCGAGCATACCGGGAAGACCCCCTTCCACACGGTGCTCATCCACGGCCTGGTACGGGACGACAAGGGCCGCAAGATGTCCAAGTCCCTGGGCAACGGCATCGACCCTCTGGAAATGATCGACAAGTACGGCTGCGATGCCCTACGGATGAACATGGTCAACAGCAACTCTCCCGGAAACGATATGCGTTTCTATACCGAGCGCTGCGAGGCTATGCGGAACTTCGCCAACAAACTCTGGAACGCCAGCCGCTATGTGCTGATGAACCTGCCGGAGGATGCGGCGAACGCCCTGCCGGAGACGGATCAGCTGACCATTGCCGACAAGTGGGTGCTTTCCAAGCTGAACACCCTCATCAGCGAGGTCACAGAGAATCTGGAAAAGTACGAGTTGGGCGTGGCCGTGGCTAAGGTCTACGACTTCGTGTGGGACACCTACTGTGACTGGTATATTGAGCTGACCAAGGCCCGGCTGTACGGCGACGACGCCGACCAGAAGGATACGGCCTTGAAGGTGCTGGTGTACGTGTTGGATCAGGTGCTGCGGCTGCTGCACCCCTTCATGCCCTTCATCACCGAGGAAATCTGGCAGAGCCTGCCCCACGAGGGACCGGCTCTGATCGTGGCCAAGTGGCCGGAGTACACTGAGGCCCTGTCCTTCCCCACGGAGGAAGCCCACATGGAGAGCGTGATGAATGCCATCCGGGCCATCCGGAACCGGCGGGCTGAGATGAACGTACCGCCCTCCAAGAAGGCGGAGCTATCTATTCTGGCGGCCCATCCGGAGGTGTTCTCCGAGGGCGAAGGCTTCCTGCAGCGACTGGCTTACGCCGACAAGGTGACGATTCTGGATCAGGAGCCGGAGAACCTGGAAGGACTGGTGTGCTGCACCACTGCCGACGCCAAACTGTATATCCCCATGGGTCAGCTGGTGGATGTAGCCAAGGAGTTGGAGCGGACGGCCAAGGAACTGGAGAAGGCCAGAAAGAATCTTGCTTCCATCCAGGGAAAACTGTCCAACGAGAACTTCACCGCCAGGGCCCCAGAGGCCGTAGTCAACGCCGAGCGGGAAAAAGCCGTCAAGGCGGCGGCGCTGATCGCACAACTGGAGCAGAGCGAGGCCATGCTGAAAAAGCTGTAAGAGTATCAAAAAGCGGGCTGTCTCTTATTTGAGACAGTCCGCTTTGCGGTTTATAGATAACTTCCGGCGGGGCGAAAAAGCCTTCCCCTGGGGAGAAGGTGTCAGACCTCAAGAGCTGACGGATGTGGGGCGGGACGCAGTAACGGAGGCTTCCCTGTGTAGGGGGAGCTGTCGCCAACGGCGACTGAGAGGGTGTAATCTCATGGTTTGGTGTAGGAGATCGTTCGATTGTCTCCTGCAAGAGCCAACCGTACACCCCCTCCGACTGCCCTTACGGGCAGTCACCTCCCCCTATACAGGGGAGGCCTATACCCTCATCACCCACTCGTGCGCATCCGGCAGGCGGCCGTACTGGATGCCGGTGATGGTATCATACAGTTTCTGAGACACCGGGCCGATGTTCCCGCCGCTGACCGGGTAGTCCACCCCGTCAAAGGACAAAGAGCCGATGGGGGAAATGACGGCGGCGGTGCCGCAGCCCCAGGCTTCCTCCAAGGTTCCGGACTTGGCAGCGTCCAACAGCTCGGTCACATCCAGACGCCGCTCCTCTACGCTCAGGCCCATTTCTTCCAGCAGGGTGATGCAGGTGCTGCGGGTGATGCCTGGCAGAATAGAGCCGGTGAGGCTGGGGGTGACAACCGTCCCGCCAATTTTGAACATCACGTTCATGGCCCCCACTTCTTCAATGTACCGCCGCTCCACGCCGTCCAGCCACAGAACCTGGTCGTACCCGGCTTTTTCCGCCTTGACTGTGGCTCGGGTGGCAGCGGCGTAATTGCCGCCGCACTTGGCATAGCCGGTGCCGCCTCGGACCGCCCGCACGTCCTCCCGTTCGATGGCGATGTGGACCGGGGCCAGCCCGTGGGGATAGTAGCTGCCCACCGGGGAGGCGATGATGTAAAAGCTGGCGTTGCGGATGCCGTGGACCCCCAGCTGCACGTCTGTGCAGAATACGAAGGGCCGCAGGTACAGGGACGTGTTGGGTTCGCCGGGGACCCAGGGGGCTTCTTCTCGAACGAAGGTCCTGACGGCCTCCACAAAATCCTCCGGAGGCAGCTGAGGCAGACCCATCCGCTCGCAGGAGTTCCAAAGTCGGCGGCCGTTGTCCAGGGGACGGAATAGCCGGATGCTGCCATCTTCCGCCCGGTAGGCCTTCAGTCCCTCAAATACCTCGGCGCCGTAGTGGAACACGCAACAGGCCGGGTGCAGGGAGATGTTGGAAAGGGGGATGATTCGGAAATCATGCCAGCCCTTTTCCGGGGAGAAGTCCGCTGCAAACATTCGATCCGTGAAAATGCGGCCGAAGCCCACTCCTTTCAGAGTGGCCGGGGGAGCGGGTGGGGAGGCGGGAGCGGTGATCGAAATGTCCATGGGGCATGGTCCTTTCTGCATTACGCATTGAAATATGCCATAGTCTACACGCTGAAAATGAAATTGTCAAGATAGAAACTTGCATTTTATAGGAATGAACAGGATTATATACGGAGATATGTACAAAAACTGAAATAATGACGATACATGCATGCAAATCAAATGTCTATGCCGGAGAGACAAAAAATTCTGGGAAATCACTGAAATTCCTACTTGACAGGTAGGGACTTCTATGCTATACTCTAGTTAATTAGAAATAACTAACTGCAAAACCGTACCACGGTGCCATCCAGGGGATGGTTATTTTTCAGAAGGATGATTAGCGGTAACTAACCATTCGGAAACGGAGAAAGCAAGGTCTGGATGCCTGTCGGAAGCTGGGTGCAGCCTTGCTCTCCTGATATTTTGATAACCCCTCCCTTTTCGTGTGTGATAAAAGGAATGAGCGGCTCCTGACGGGGCCGCTCGTTTCTTTTGCCCTTGGGAGGAAAAGGCAGCAAAAAGGGCGGCTCCGAAACCGGAGCCGCCCAGATTATTTTGTGATAATTTAGCCGTAGAGGGTATTTACACGGTCCTGCACCGCATCATAGTCGTAACCGGCTTCGGTGAGCCGGTCCTTGCGCTCCTGGCCGTTGCCCCATTCGCCCCGGTACACTTCCAGCGCCAGATCATCCAGAGATTTCTCCCCATCGATTTTCAGGACCTGGCCCACATGGATGAGATTCGGGTCCGGGATGCCGTTCAGGTCCGCAAGATGCCGATAGTTGGTGCCGTACTCCCGGGCAATGGCGGAAAGAGTTTCACCCAGCTTTACCAGATGAGTCCGCATCTTCTCCTGGAAGGGGTCCTCGTCCACCCAGGTCGTGCCGTCGATGGCGCAGATGGCCTTGGCAATGGCCTTTGACGCATCCGAGCGGCGCTTGACGATGAAGTCCACGCCCTCGGCAGAATCATGGAAGTCCACTTCCAGCAGGCAGGAGGCGGCCTTCATGCTTCTCGTCTCGATGAGGTTCCGATTCTGGACCACGCTCTGATAGCGGTTGCTTTTCTGGCCGGTTTTTTGCAGCTGCCAGATCAGTTCCTCCGCCAACTCTTTTCCGGCGGCATAGTAAAAGGCAACGGGACCGTAAGCCGCCCCGCCGCCCCCGGCGTTGGAATGAAGGGCCAGGTAATAATCCGCCCCCAGAGCGTCGGACTCCGCAGGCCGGTAGTCAATGCCCAGGTCCCGGCTGGCCCGATGATAGCGCACGCCGCAGCGGGCCAGATGGGGCGTAATGGCGTCCAGAAGGGCGTTCATCTGTGCCTCCTCCGTGCCATAGCCGTTGATGCCGGTGTTGCCCGTCTGGTCTGACGGGCTGAGATACCACAGTTTTCCCATAGAAATGACTCCTTTTCAGAAATTCCGGGGAGGTCCCCTTGTATCCCTATGAGAAAATTCGGGAGAAGTTGCACGTCGGCGTGCAACTTCAGGATTTTTTCTCTAGTTTTGTCTTGGTCCCGTCGGGCCGGAGAATATAGGTGTTGTTCAGCTGGCCGGTCAGGTTGGCCTTTACGGAGTCAATATAAATGCGGCGCAGTTTGTCCCGTTCTGCAGTTTCCTCGTCGGTCAGACCCTCGGTCTTGGCTTTTTTCGCCAGCGCATTGATGCGGGCGATGACTTCGTCCATGTTCATAAAAAATGCTCCTTTTTTCTCAGATATAGCGCAGAATGGTCACGCCGATCCTGCCTTTTTTCGTCTGCCCGTTCACCTGGGACAGGAGAATTTTCCCCAGGCCCCGGACGGAAATTTTCTGCCCTTCTTCCACCGGTTTGTCCGGCTTTTCACAGGGCAGGCCATCAATGGATGTTTTCCCGGCGGTCACATAATCCACTGCCAGGCTCCGCCCAATGCGGAA
>JALEII010000045.1 GCA_022770345.1 Clostridiales bacterium
AGGCTGGCGGAAGCCTCCTCCGGCCGGTCGAACCAGCCCCGCAGAAACCCAACGCCGAGAACCGCCCCGGCAACGATCAGACAGATCACTGCCACCATGATTGCATTGGCAATTTTTCTTTTCTTCATACCCGCGCCCCCCCAAAAAACTGTTTTTATCCTAGCATACTTTTTCTCCCTTTGCAATCCCCTTTTTCTTGGCATTTTTCATTGACAGGAAAGACCGGTTATGGTAAAATAAAGACAATCGGATAATGTCTGAGTGCCCATGGGAGCGGTAAAAGCCCTGTGGGAGAATAGCGAACGGGGTGGAAATCCCCGGCGGTACCGCCACTGTAAGTGCGGAGGTATTTTCCTTTTTGGCGAAAGCCGGTCATTGGAGCGTTCCGCTCTGAGAAGGCCCGGAAAATACCCGTGATGCACCAGCCAGGAGACCTGCTCAGACGGAGTGTGTTCTGCTGGCTTTGCGTGATACGAGGACCGGCTTTTTTCTGTGCGGAAAATCGGCCGCAGCAGGGTTGGTGCGCCCTGCTGCGGCTTTTTTGGCGGAGAAAGTGCGTCCTTCTATGCATTTTTGGCAGAACTCCGAAAATAAAAAGGAGGAAAATCCAAAATGCAGAAAAAACTGATCAGCGTCCTGCTGGTGTTGGTTCTGGTTCTTGGGATGCTTCCCGGCACGGTCTTTGCCGCAGGCACACAGGATTCCGACCCCGCGCCTCAGGAAACGGCTTCTTCCGAAGCCGCCACCTACTCTTCCGACCTGGGTAAGGTCCGCGTTATCGTGGAAAACAACACCTATTCCAAGGCCGACGGCGCGCCCTGGGAGGGGACGCTGGTAGACACCTGGGTCGATCTGACCGCCGACTCCACCATGATGAGCTGCGTGGGCGAAGCCCTGGGCGACGACTCCGGCATCACCGCCGACACCACCTACATCAGTACCATCCATGGCCTTTCCCAGATGGACGGCGGCAGCATGTCCGGCTGGATGGGCGCGCTGAACGACTGGTTCACCAATGAAGGCTTCTCCGCCTACACGGTGGCCAACAATCAGCTCTCCGACGGCGACGAAATTCGCATCCAGTACACCTGCAACGGCTACGGTGCAGACCTGGGCGGCGATTTCAACGTCTCTTCCAAGAAACTCAAGGACCTGACCTTCAGCGCCGGGACCCTGTCCCCGGATTTCGCTTCCGGCACCAACAGCTACACCCTCACCGTGGGCCATGACGTGAAGTCTCTGACCGTCACTCCCACCGCTGAGAACCGGCTCTTCCAGGTCCATACCTTTGTGGGCGAAACCCACTACAAGCGTACCGCTTCCATTCCCGTTCAGGACGGCATGGTCATCACCGTGGTCTGCGGCCGGTCCAGCTGGCCCACCATGGGCGACAACAGCGAGCCGGAGGAGACCTACACCGTCACCGTGAAGCAGGAGGGCAAAGTTCCCACTGCCAACGTGACCATCCGCTCCCAGATGGAAGGCGGCTATCTGCACGGCTTGGAGACCGTGGAGGTCCCCGGCAACCTGGCCGAGCAGTACGGCTTCACCGACAATGTCTCCGGGGTTTCCGCTCTGGACGTGCTGGTGGAGGCACACATCCTCACCTTCGGCACCGAGGACTTCACCCCGGCAACTGCTAAAGAATATCTGGACGTGGGCTCTACCGGCTGGGTCAGCTTCGTGTTCGGCTACGGGGAGAACTTCGGTTTCTTCCTCAACCAGGGCTATCCCAATGACGGCACCGAGTCCACCTATGGCGGCTACAACGGCACGCTCATCACGGACACGGCCGTCCAGGACGGCGATACCGTGGACTTCTTCGTCTACGGCGACGGCGATACCTGGTCCGACTACTACACCTGGATCGATGCACCTTCTTTTCTGAAGGACGGCGAAGAGACCACCGTCACCGTGAAGGGCTTCTACGCTGTCAGCGCTTACCTCTACAAGGACGCTGCCTCTCTGAAGGCCGCTGCCAAGGCACTGGAAGGCGTGCAGTTGGGCTGGCTGGACCCGTCTACCGGTGCTGTGAAGCTCATCTCCGGTGCTGTCACCGATGAGAACGGTTCTGCAACCTTCTCCGTCAGCAAGGACACCGCTACCGGTTATCTGGTCGCTGCCAGCTATGGCAAGGATGACGACCGGGTCTACGCCATCATGAACCCCACCGCAAAGTTGCCGGTCCTCTCCGGCGTGAACGTGGAGTTCAAGGGTCTGCATTCCGCTCAGCTGGCCGATTTGAAGGTCTACTCCTATCAGGACGGCCAGAAAACCGGCGAGGACCTGCTCTCCGGTCAGTCCAGCGTGGCCGACGGCTACAAGCTGAAATATGTCACCGTACTGACCCCCGGCGATTATCTGGTGGAGGGCTATGATGCCAACGGCGACTTCAACGGCAGCATCGTCGTCACCGTCAGCGAGGAGGGCAGCACCTTCACCCTCCAGCGTGCTTACCAGATCTACGCCACCAACAGCGGCTGGGTAGCCGGAACGGACTACTCCATCGATTATGTGGAGACCGCTCCCAACGGCACTAAGCGCCTGACCGCGCTGGGCAGCGCCAACAACTACGGCACCGTCTACACCTCTGCTCTGTTCCTGGAGGGCGACAGCCTGAAAGTGACCCTGACGCCCATGGGCGACAAGGCCGACGAGTACCTGCCCACCGTCATTTCCAAAACCGCTTCCGATACCACCGACAAGGGCGCACTGAGCCTCTACGCTTCCATTCCTGCGGGTCTGGACGTGAAGATCACCGCTCCCGCCGGTTCCACCATCGTCACCGGTACCTTCGGCAATTACTACACCTACACCTTCATCGACCCGGTGGAGACCGTGGAGCATGACGACAACACCGTCACCGCCACCTTCCGGGTGCCTACCACCAACCTGAACCACTTCCTACGGGTCCAGAACCCCGACGGCGTGACCTACTGGAGCTTTGCCAAGTGGACCGCCGCTCAGGACATCACCATTACCCGAGACGACCTGCACATGGACGACGACATTTCCTCCTCCACCGTCTATCGGTTCGGGAACAATGTCTACGACCGTGCAGACCTGTACATGAACGTGAACCGCCAGGGCTACAAGAACATGGCCGTGGGCGAGTCCTTCGAGCTGGACACCTTCCGGAACTGGCAGGCCATCGAGAACTTTATGAACAGCCAGATTGCACTGCCGGACACCCATTATCAGGTCCTGGACCTGAACGGTCAGCCCAGCGATCTGCTGACCATCACTCCCGATGCCCACAATTCCGCTCTGGCCACCGTTACCGCCAACCGGGAAGGCACCGCCATCGTGCTGGTGACTTATGATGCCATGACCCATGCACAGGCCATGAGTTCCACCGACAGCAAAGTTCTCTCCGCCATCTGGCCGGAAAGCACCGGCGTGTTCGTGGTCAGCGTTGGTGCCGACGGTTCTTCCATCGTCACCAACATGAACATGGAGCGCTTCGACACCACCGGCAAGCTGGCCGCTGAAAAGCTGGCCATGGATGCCGAGCATGACATTCTCTTCTACCTGGGTTCCCAGGGCGCCAGCTACACCTTCACCCCGGAGAACGGCTGCACCGTGACCATCGCCCGGTCCACCGTCGGCTCCGCCATGAGCTTCTCCGGCTTCACCAGTGAGGGCGTCAGCGTGGATGCCGAGACCGGTGCCGTGACCCTTAGCGGTCTGACCACCGGCCGTCACATCGTCCGCATCGAGAAGGACGGCGTTTCCACCTACCAGGTCATCACCGCCCGTCAGGTCTCCTATGCCCTGCTGGATGTCGACGGCAACGTGCTGCCGGAGAACACCGAGTTCAAGCCCGGCGACACCGTGACCATCCAGTTCCACGACCTGCTCTCCCCCAAGGAGAAGCTGTCCGGCGTGTACAACCACAATTTTGCCGTGTACTATCAGGACGCCAACGGCAAGACCTACCAGAGTTCTGCCGGCGGCTGGGCCGGTGTGTACGACTTCAGCGGCAATCCCGACCGTCAGAAGCTGACCATCACCATTCCGGAAGATGTCACCGATGTGGCCTGCGTCCTGAACGGTGCCATTAAGATCGGCGGCTTCGGCGGCATGCCCACGCACCGTGGCGTGTCCTACACCAAAGGCATGGACCGTCAGTGGGGCACCTCCGCTGCCAGTGTGCTGTCTCAGCTGCCGGAGCTGACCATCAAGATGACCGGCTACGCCGTGGACCAGGTGGAGAAGAAGATCGATGCCATTGGCGACGTGACCCTGGACAGCGAAGAAGCCATCACCGCCGCACGGGAGGCTTACGAGGCCCTGACCGAGGAGCAGAAGGACCAGGTCAGCAACTATAAAGTCCTCACCGCTGCGGAAGCCGCTCTGCAAGCCCTGAAAAAGGCCGAGCAGGCGGAGATCGATGCTGTGGAAGCCCATATCGATGCCATCGGGGAAGTGACCCTGGACAGCGAAGGTGCTATCAGCGCTGCCCGGGCTGCCTACGATGCTCTGACCGTGGCTCAGAAGGCCCGTGTGGAGAACTACGACCTGCTGACCGCTGCAGAAGCCAAATTGGCATCTTTGAAGCGGACCGCTCTGCTCAGCGACATTTACACCACCACCGGCGATTATCTCGCCTCCCTGGGTACCCCCGGCGTAGGCTCCGTCGGCGGCGAGTGGATGGCTCTGGGTCTGGCCCGCAGCGGCCGTACCGTCCCCGACGGCTACTATGATGCCGTTGTGGAATATGTACAGGCCCATGCCGACGCCAACGAGCGGCTCCACCGCTCCAAGTCCACCGACAATTCCCGCCTGATTCTGGCCCTGACAGCCATCGGCAAGGATGTGACCAACGTTGGTGGCCACAATCTGCTGAAGGGTCTGGACAACATGGCTTATATTCAGAAGCAGGGCATTAACGGTCCCATCTTCGCCCTGATTTCCCTGGACAGCCACAACTATCCTGCCTCCGGCGACGTGACCCGGGAGAAGCTGGTCCGGACCATCCTGGATGCCGCTCTGGAAAACGGCGGCTGGGCCCTCAGCGGCACGGATGCGGATGTGGATATGACCGCCATGGCCATTCAGGCACTGGCTCCCTACTATTCCACCAACGAAGCCGTAAAGGCTGCCGTTGACAATGCACTGGACGTACTGTCCTCTATGCAGCTGCCCACCGGTGGCTTCGGCAGCTGGGGCAGCGAGAACAGCGAGTCCTGCGCACAGGTCATTGTGGCCCTGACTGCGCTGGGCATCGACCCCGCCTCTGACAGCCGGTTCGTCAAGGACGGTCTGACGGTGCTGGACGCTCTGGCCAGCTACTTTGTGGACGGCGGCGGCTTCCGCCATGTGTCCTCCGGCGACCGGGACGGTATGGCCACCGAGCAGGCCTATTATGCACTGACCGCTTACGCCCGCTTTGTCAGCAATTTCACCCGGCTCTACGATATGGGCGACGTAGAAATCAAGAAGGACAGCGAGCCCACCAAGCCTTCCAAGCCCACCGAGCCCGCGAAGCCCGGCACGACCCCCGCCACCGGCGACAGCGAGAACGTGACGCTGCTGTTCGTTCTCTTTGCTGTGGCGCTGCTGGGTTGCTGCACCGTTCCCGTAGTCCTGCGGAAGAGACACTAAGCAGACACCCCAAAAACGCGCAAAGGGGA
The DNA here is from genome assembly GCA_022770345.1 of Clostridiales bacterium. Taxonomy (GTDB): domain Bacteria; phylum Bacillota; class Clostridia; order Oscillospirales; family Oscillospiraceae; genus Faecousia. The sequence continues at coordinate 5,637 of JALEII010000045.1, forward strand.
CAGGCTCCGGCCTGTCCCCTCTTTGAATATTATTATAATGTATCGCTCCAAAGCAAAAAGAAATGACCCTTGACTGCGTTCCGCCTGGACTTACTCGCAATCAAGGGTCACTTCTGTTCGTTCTGGATCTCGGTCATCTATGGCTACCTCCGTTTCTACTGGATCGCAGCAATTCCGCTTTTCCCCGGCAAATACACTTCTCAGCGCCTCCGTAGCACTTTTTGTGGGCTTCTTACGCACATATTGTTACTTCATCTACTCATTTGCTTGGGATTATATTTGATCGGATACTTGGGAATTTGGAAAAGCTGTGGCTGGGGACAGTTACCGGTACATGGGACTCACCCCTCTTTCGGTACCTCCGTTTTTGACTTCCTCCTTTGTGCCTTTACTATACACCCGTTTCCCGATTTTTGCAAGATGGCAGAATATACAATGTTTTCATAATATTTTTGTGTAGATAGACGAATTCCCGGTGTCTCCACCGGGGATAAATCCTAATAGTACCAGATATTGGTCAGGTGCCAGCCGTCCTCCTGCTTTTCCGCTTCCAGCCACATCCGGTTGCCCGTCAGCAGCACCCGCCAGTGGGTCTCGTCCACGGGAAGGAACGAAAAGCACAGACTCTGCGCCACCTGACGATTCTGGTCCGTGTCCACATACTCACAAATCAGCGCCCGCATGGAAATGCCGTCCACGACCTCCTGCGGGAAGAACAGCGTCCAGTCAAAGTCCAGCGCACCGGCGTGATTGGCAGCCTGCAAGCACCGGAAAAACGCCTCCGTCAGCTGGATGAGGGATTCCCGGTCATCCTCCACGGACCTTGCCTGGTCGATCAGTTCCT
>JALEII010000047.1 GCA_022770345.1 Clostridiales bacterium
AAAATCCATTTTAGAAAGAAGAACCCCACGCATGGAACCCATTTACACCAAAAACTATCTCATCACCGACGGGATGTGCGACCGGTTCTGCCGGCTGAAGCTGTCCCAACTGCTGACCATCGGCCAGGAAGTCGCCGGAAAGCACTCGGAGCTCCTGGATCTGAGCTATGATTTCCTGGCCTCCAGGGGCCTTTTCTGGGCCGTGACCCGTCACCGGGTGGAGATCACCCGGCTGCCCACCATCGGCGAAACCATCCGGGTGGAGACCTGGCCCATGCCCCCCACGAAGGTGGCCTTCCCCCGGTCCATCCTTGCCTACGACGAAGCGGGCAAGGAAATCTTCCGCTCCATCAGCCTGTGGGTCCTCATGGACCTGGAAAAGCGCAGCATGATCGTCCCCGGAAAAAGCGGCATCGCCCTGCCGGGAACCCTCCGGGGCAACGAGCTGACCGCTCCCGGCTCCCTGGCCTACCATTTGATGGGCAGCAGGGAAAGCCGTCGGGTCCGCTACACGGACCTGGACCGGAACGGTCACATGAACAACACCCGATACTTGGAGTGGGTGGACGATTTGCTGCCCAGCGATTTCCACCGGGACCATTCTCCCAAAGCCTTCACGGTCTGCTACCTGAACGAGTCCCGGGAAGGGGACACCCTGCTTTTGAGCTGGGATCTGGACGAGAGCCTTCGGGTGGAGGCCGAGCGGGCGGAAGGGGAGACCTTCCACCGGGTCTTTGCGGTAAAAATCGAATATTGATCGTGATTCACCCCCGGAAAGCCAACTTTCCGGGGGTGTTTTTTGCTTAGAAGGCTGCACACGAGTCCCTCAGGAAACAGCCTTCCCCCAGGGGAAGGTTTGCATATAAAAAACCATCCCGCCTCGAAGAATCTCGAGGCGGGATGCGGGTTTTCCTGGAAACAACGGATTGATTTACTTCTTGGACAGGTAAGCGTCGATGGCGGCAGCGCCCTTCTTGCCTGCGCCCATAGCCAGAATGACGGTAGCAGCGCCGGTAACGGCATCGCCGCCGGCAAACACGCCCTCACGGGTGGTCATTTCGTTCTCATCGACCACCAGGCAGCCCTTCTTGTTGGCGTCCAGGCCGGGAGTGGTGGAGCGGATCAGGGGGTTGGGGCTGGTGCCCAGCGCCATGATGACGGTATCCACATCCAGCACGAACTCGCTGTTCGGCACCTCGATGGGGCGGCGACGGCCGGAAGCGTCAGGCTCACCCAGCTCCATACGCACGCACTTCATGCCGCACACACGGCCGTCCTCGTCGCCGAGAATCTCCACGGGGTTGCACAGAGTCTTGAACTCGATGCCCTCCTCCTTGGCGTGGTGCTGCTCCTCCAGACGGGCGGGCATTTCGGCCTCGCCGCGGCGGTAAACGATGTACACCTTGTCCGCACCCAGACGCATGGCACAGCGGGCGCCGTCCATAGCCACGTTGCCGCCGCCGACCACGGCCACAGCCTTGCTCTTGATGATGGGGGTGTCGGCCTCCTCGGTGTAAGCCTTCATCAGGTTGGTCCGGGTCAGGTACTCATTGGCGGAGAACACGCCCTTCAGCGCCTCGCCGGGGATGTGCATGAACATGGGAAGTCCTGCGCCGGAGCCGACGAACACGGCCTGGAAGCCCATCTCGAACAGCTCGTCGATGGACAACACCCGGCCGATGACCATGTCGGTCATCACATGGACGCCCTGGGCCTCCAGCTTGGTGACCTCGTTGGCCACGATGGCCTTGGGCAGACGGAACTCGGGGATACCGTACACCAGCACGCCGCCGGCAGTATGCAGGGCCTCGAAAATAGACACGTCATAGCCCTTCTTGGCCAAATCGCTGGCGCAGGTCAGACCGGCAGGGCCGGAACCGACAACGGCCACCTTCTTGCCGTTGGACTCAGGCTTGGCGGGCATCTCGTTGACGTTCTCCCGATACCAGTCGGCCACGAACCGCTCCAGACGGCCGATGGCCACCGGCTCGCCCTTCACGCCGCGGACGCACTTGCTCTCGCACTGGCTCTCCTGGGGGCACACACGGCCGGACAGGGCAGGCAGGGCATTGGTGGACGTAATGATCTCATAAGCGGCCTTGAAGTCGCCCTCAGCCACCTTGGCGATGAACTCCGGGATCCGGACGTTCACGGGGCAGCCCTCCACGCAGTGGGGCTTCTTGCAGTTCAGGCAGCGGCCGGCCTCTTCACGGGCCATTTCCTCGGTGTAGCCCAGGGCCACTTCCTTAAAGTTCCGGGCACGGACCTTGGGGTCCTGCTCGGGCATGGGGGTCTTGGTCAGAGTCATATTTGCCATTTTCAATTACCTCCCTTAGGGAATGAGGGCCTTGCCCATGGCATCCATGCGGCAGACGTGGTCCTTGGTCACTTCGGCCTCCCGGTCACGGTACATGCCGTTCCGGCTCATCAGCTCGGCGAAATCCACCTTGTGGCCGTCGAATTCGGGGCCGTCCACGCAGGCGAACTTGGTCTCGCCGCCAACGGTCACACGGCAGCCGCCGCACATACCGGTGCCGTCCACCATAATGGGGTTCAGGGACACCATGGTGTGCACGCCGAAGGGCTCGGTAGTCTTGCAGACGAACTTCATCATGGGCACGGGTCCGATGGCCAGCACCTCGTCATACTGCACGCCGCTCTCCAGCAGAGCCTGCAGCTTCACGGTGCCGAAGCCCTGCTCGCCGTAGGAGCCGTCGTCGGTCATCAGGTACAGGTTGGTGGAGGCCTGCTTGAACTCGTCCTCCAGGATCACCAGGTCCTTGTTCCGGAATCCGATGATCACGTCCACGATGGCACCGGCATCCTTGAATGCCTGTGCAGCGGGCAGAGCAATGGCGCAGCCCACGCCGCCGCCGACCACGCACACCCGCTTCTTGCCCTCCACGTCGGTGGGACGGCCCAGAGGGCCAACGAAGTCACGGATGTAGTCGCCCTCGTTCAGGGCGCCCAGCGCCTTGGTGGAGAAGCCCACCTTCTGGAAGATGATGGAGACGGTGCCCTTCTCCCGGTCGTAACCGGCGATGGTCAGGGGAACCCGCTCACCCATCTCGTCAATGCGGAAAATGATGAACTGGCCGGCTTTGGCCTTCCGGGCAACAAAGGGCGCCTCAATTTCCATCAGGGTGACGGAGCTGTTCAGCTCCTTCTTGCGAACAATCTTATACATATTTCAGCTTCCTTTCTGAAATGATCTCACTGTTTTCCGGGCCGGGAAAGCCCAAGGACAGGATAACCTTATATATTATAATACAAGGTCCGTAGTTTGTCAAAGATAATCGGACTTTTTCGGATATTTTCCCGTTTTGGGAGATTTTCCCGGTGCGGC
>JALEII010000085.1 GCA_022770345.1 Clostridiales bacterium
AATCATCCGCTGGAAAAGCGTGGGCAATTCGTAATGGCCACGTTTTTTGAAATACGGTTCGTTCAGGCGGCAGGTGTATTCGCTGCCTCCAGCATGTTTTCAATAAAAATCCCGTAGCCCGTGTCGGGCTGGTTCACCAGCACATGGGTTACGGCGCCGATGAGCTTCCCGTCCTGCAAAATGGGACTGCCGCTCATACCCTGAACGATGCCGCCGGTGATTTCCAACAGGCCGGGGTCCGTGATCCGAATTAGAAGATTCCGGCCCGGCTGCTTGGGGGCGGGATAGATTTTCAGAATTTCCACAGAATACTCCCGTACCGTCTCCCCGGACACCGTGGAGCGGATGACCGCCGGACCGGTATGCACGGCCTCTGCCGGGGCAGTCTCCACGGCGGACCCACCGGGAAGGGCATCCAATTTACCAAAGACCCCGTAGGCGGTATTTTCCAAAAGAGAGCCGCAGGGAACGGGGGATAGGGCGGAGCCGAAAAGCTGTCCAGGCGTTCCCGCCAAGCCTTTCCGCAGAGACAGCACGGTGGCCCGGTACACGCTGCCATGGGTCATGGGCAGCAGCTTGCCTTCGGCCTCCGTGACTCCGTGGCCAAGCGCGCCGAACCGGTTGTATTCCGGGTCGTAATAAGTGACGGTGCCAATGCCGGTGATGCCCTGCCGGAGATAGACCCCCAGCTTTGGCCCATCTTTCGTAATGGACGGGGCCAGGCGCAGGGTCTGCTTCGTGCCGTCTCGCAGAACCGTCAGCTCCACGGTGCCGTCGGAGCTTTCCAGAGCGGCGGAAACATCCTGCGCGGAGGTAATTTTCTTCCCGTCGATGCGGAGAATCTGATCCCCCGGTTCCAGCCCGGCCTCCTGGGCTGCCGCTCCCAATTCCGGGTCGATACCAGTGACCGTCACGGTGCCGATGCCCAGCTCCAGACCGATGATCTCCCCGCCGGGAATGAGGCTTTCAGCCTGGACCGCCATGGGCAGCAGACACAGCAAAGTCAGAATCAAGACTGCAAATTTTTGTATTTTTCTCATGGTTTCCGCCCCTCCTTTTCGTTGCCCTCTTAATATTCCGCAACTGCGGCGATGTAATCGCTGTAAAAGTCGAAAAATCAGGGAGGACGTGGGGACAACGGAAAAACTTGCAATTTTGCGTCTTTTGGCGTATGATAAGCAGGAGGTGTGTTACAATGAATGAAAAAAACCTGCTTGCGAAGCAAATCGAAAGCCTTTGCGATGGTGTTGCCAATCCGATTTCCAATCTGGCCAATGTGTCCGCCCTTTTATGGCAGGAATTTCCAAATATCAATTGGGCGGGCTTTTATCTGATGCAGAATGGCCGTTTAGAACTGGGCCCCTTCCAGGGTAAGCCCGCCTGTACGGTGATCCCGGCAGGAAAAGGCGTCTGCGGCAGGGCAGCAGAGGAGAACCGGACTGTCCGGGTGGCGGATGTACACGATTTCCCGGGACATATCGCCTGCGACGGTGCTTCCCGGTCGGAGATCGTCATCCCAATCCGGAAAAATGGGCAAGTCTGGGGCGTTCTGGACATGGACAGTCCGGTAAAAGACCGGTTTTCGGAGGAAGATACGGCAAATCTGGAGGAAGTGGCCCGGACCTTGGAGAATACCTTGTTTCCCTATTGACAAAGTAGGGAATCAGTGCTATATTACCTATAGACTTACTAGGTAATGCGAAACAGGAGGGAAAACAATGAAAGTTTACGCAGACAATGCGGCAACCACCCAAATGAGCAAGACAGCCATCAACGCTATGCTGCCTTATTTCGATAACATTTACGGCAATCCGTCCAGCCTGTACACCATCGGCCAGGAGGCCAAGGAGGCATTGGAGAACGCCCGGAACCGCATTGCAGCCTGCCTGGGCTGTACGCCCCGGGAGATTACCTTTACCTCCGGCGGCAGCGAGGCCGACAATCAGGCCATCCGCTCGGCAGCCCTGAACGGAGCCAAGAAGGGCAAGAAGCACATCATCACGACCGCTTTTGAGCATCATGCAGTGTTGCATACGCTCAAGCGCCTGGAAGGGGAAGGCTTCGAGGTCACATATCTGGATGTGCGCCACAACCACAACATTACTGCCCAGCAGGTGAAGGACGCTATCCGGCCCGATACCTGCCTGGTGACCACCATGTACGCCAACAACGAGATTGGCTCCATCCTGCCCATCCCGGAGATTGGCGAAATTTGCCGGGAGGCCGGTGTGGTGTTCCACACGGACGCCGTTCAGGCGGCGGGCCACCTGCCCATCAACGTGGTGGACCAGCATATCGATATGCTGTCCCTGTCCGCCCATAAGTTCCACGGCCCCAAGGGCGTGGGCGTGCTGTACTGCCGGAAGGGCATCCCCCTGACCAGCCTCATTGACGGCGGCGCTCAGGAGCGGGGCAAGCGGGCCGGTACGGAAAACGTGGCTGGTATTTGCGGCATGGCCGCGGCGCTGGAAGAAGCCTGCGCCAACATGGAGGAGAACACCAAGAAGGTCACGGCCCTCCGGGACAAGCTGATTGCCGGTCTGAGCCAGATTCCACATTCCGCCCTGAATGGTGACCCTGTTCACCGCCTGCCGGGCAACGTGAGCTTCTGCTTCGAGGGCATCGAGGGCGAGAGCCTGCTGCTCCTGCTGGACCAGAAGGGCATCAGTGCTTCTTCCGGTTCCGCCTGCACCTCCGGCTCTCTGGACCCCAGCCATGTGCTGCTGGCCATCGGCCGGGTCCACGACGTCGCCCACGGCTCTCTGCGGCTCTCCCTCAGCGAGTACAACACCGAGGAAGAAATCAATCATATTTTGAAATCCGTTCCGGAAGTGGTCAGCTACCTGCGGGGAATGTCCCCGGTGTGGCGGGATCTACAGACCGGCAAGCGGCAGTATATTCTCTAAGAGAAGGAGCAAAGAATTATGGCACTGTACAGTGAAAAGGTTATGGATCATTTCACCCATCCCCGGAATGTGGGCATCATTGAGGATGCCAGCGGCGTAGGAGAAGTGGGCAACGCCAAGTGCGGCGATATTATGAAAATATATCTGAAGATCGAGAACGACATCATCAAGGATGTGAAGTTCGAGACCTTCGGCTGCGGCTCCGCCATTGCATCTTCTTCCATGGCAACGGAAATGATTAAGGGCAAGTCCATTTACGAGGCCATGAAGCTCACGAATAAGGCCGTGGCCGAGGCTTTGGACGGTCTGCCCGCCCACAAGATGCACTGCTCCGTGCTTGCCGAGGAGGCTATCAAGAACGCCTTGGAGGACTACTTCAAGAAGAACAACATTCCCTATGACGCTGCCACCCTGGAATGTGAGCACGTCCACGAATAAAGGCTTATGATCGTTTCGACCAAAGGCCGGTATGCCCTGCGGGTGATGGTATTCTTGGCGAAGAGGACGGATCGGGAGTATGTGCCCGTGAAGGAAATTGCCGAGCAGGAGGAAATCTCCCAGAAATATCTGGAATCCATTATGACCATCCTTTCCAAGGCGGGTTTTTTGCAGGCGGTTCAGGGCAAGGGCGGCGGCTACCGGCTCAGCCGGAACCCGTCGGAATATACCGTTGGCAGCATTCTGAAGCTGACGGAGGGCAATCTGGCACCAGTTTCCTGCACTACCCATGGTCCTTCGGCCTGTTCCCGAACCGGCTGCTGCGACACGCTGCCCATGTGGGAGAAGCTGGACAAGCTCATCGATGATTATTTTGAGAGCATTACCCTGGCGGACCTATTAAAAATGCCCCCCTGCCAACCGGCACCGGAAGAATGAATCCAAGGACAGTCTCCAGTATCGGGGATTGTCCTTTTTCGTTTTGAAAGATCGGGAAAACTATAAATAATGGTTGCTTTTTCAGGAAATCTTCTGTATAATAAATTGGTTACTGATTTTTAGAGAAAGAAGGCAGAGATATGACGAAACAAGCCCAAACGCCTTTGCAGCAGGAGAACAAAATGCGGACCATGCCTCTTGGCAGACTGCTTTGGACCATGGCGCTGCCCCTGGCCATCTCTATGCTGGTGCAGGCCCTTTATAACGTGGTGGACAGCATTTATGTGTCCCGCATCTCCGAAAGTGCCGTGACGGCCCTTTCCCTGGCATTCCCCGTGCAGAATCTGCTTATCGGCTTCGCCACCGGCGTGGGCGTTGGCGTAAATTCTCTGCTGAGCAAATCCTTGGGGGAAGGAAATAAAGAGCGGGCCAATGCCGCCGCCGGAAACGGCATCATCCTCATGCTCCTGTGCGTGCTGCTTTTCATGGCCTTCGGCGTTTTCGGCAGCCACCCCTATTTTGCCATCCAGTCCGAGGTGGAGGAGACCGTGGAGGGCGGCGCTTCCTATATTGCCATATGCTGCATTTTCAGTCTTGGCATTTTCGTAGAGATTTTGGGGGAGCGTCTGCTGCAGGCTGCCGGCAAGACCGTGTACACCCTCTACACCCAGGGCATCGGTGCCATCATCAACATCATCCTGGACCCGGTGTTCATTTTCGGCGTGCCTGCCATCGGCATTCCCGCCATGGGCATTTCCGGCGCTGCGGTGGCGACTGTAATCGGCCAGTGGGTGGCGGCGATCCTGTCCGTGTTCTTTAATTTGAAGCGCAACACCGATCTGAAATTCCACAAGCGCTATTTCCGGCTCCATGCCGACGTAGTGATGCCCATTCTCACTGTGGGCGTACCGTCCATCATTATGATGGCCATTGGCTCTGTGATGACCTTCGGCATGAATCAGATTTTGCAGGGCTTCAAGGACTACGGCGAGACGGCTACCGGCGTGTTCGGCATTTACTTCAAGCTGCAGAGCTTCTTCTTCATGCCCATTTTCGGCCTGAACAACGCCGGTGTGTCCATTCTGGCCTATAACTACGGAGCCCGGGAGCCGAAGCGTATCATCGGCACCCTGAAACGGGCTCTGGGCGTGGCGCTGAGCGTGATGATTTTGGGCCTGTTGGCCTTCCAGATCGTCCCCGGTGCGCTGCTGGACATTTTTGAGCCCTCCGAGCAGTTCAAGAGCATCGGATGCACCGCTCTGCGGATCATCAGCTGGTCCTTCCCCTTAGCGGCGGTGGGCATCGTCCTCAGTGCCAGCTTCCAGGCGCTGGGTACGGGCATTTACTCCACCATCATCTCCCTGTGCCGCCAGCTGGTGGTACTGCTGCCGGTGGCTTACTTCATGAGCCTGACCCGGGACTTGGATGCGGTGTGGTGGGCCTTCCCCATTGCGGAGGTGTTCAGTACGGCTCTGTCCGTGCTGTTTTACGGCCGTATCTATCGGAAGAAGATCAGGCCTCTGTACGAGGAAAACTGACAATTTTTGAAAACACCCCCGGGAACGGTTGTCCCCGGGGGCCTTTTGTGCTATAATGAAGAAAATCGTCTGATCCTGTCAGGAAGGAAAGAACCATGAATGTGAATGCCATTACGCTGCCCCAGCAGGATG
>JALEII010000116.1 GCA_022770345.1 Clostridiales bacterium
TTACTGGCCCTGGTATTAACAGACGAGCAGTGGCTCAAATATTCGATGTCACAAATGCTACAAATGGCTCAAGTATTCGTTAGCAAAAGTGGCTCAAATATTGGCTGTCACGTGGCTCAAATATTCATTGACATTCACAGCAACGGCATTTTCACGGCAACGCCGACAGAGCGTATAACACACTACACTTTGCTTCGCAAAGTCGTGTGCCAAATGGGGGCGTTGCCCCCTTTGGAAACCCCCCACAAGAAAAGGCGGTACGCTACCCCTCTACGGGGCGCATACCGCCTTTTATTGTTATCCAGCCCTCCGGCAGTAGCGGTAGAGCAAAAGTCAGCGTGGGAATGGTGTGGTATCTTTATCTAAGTGAATCCCCGGATTCCCATTTGGAGACGGTCTTGTCGCTGACGTTCAGCTTTTCTGCCAGGGCCGCCTGGGTAAGGCGGCGCTTTTCCCGCAGGGCCTTTCGTGGCCTTATCATACCATCCGGGCGGGGAAATTGCTAGCTACGGTTGGTAGAATTCGGAATTACCTGTATTCCCCAAATTTCCGCCAGTCCGGATAACACTCCAAGTAAAAATCGCACTCGTCGCAGGCACATTCATAGCCTTCGTGCAGACCATTATACAGGCAGTCTGCCCCACCCTTGCCCGGTGTCAGTTCTTCTGTCTCCATGCCATTCTCCTTTAATAGGCTTTGTATAGCCTATATAGTAGCATAGGTAGCCTATAAAATGCAAGTCAATTGTTTATTCTATTCCCAGAAAAACAATTGGAGGCATGAAAATGGATACCATAACGGCCGTTCGGAACCGAATCTTGCAGCTTTGCGGCCAGCGGGACATGACCATCAACCGCCTGGCCACAGTCTCGGCGCTGCCGCCGTCCAGCATCAAGAACATTCTCTACGGGAAAAGCCGGAACCCGAAGCTCATCACCATCAAAATGATCTGCGACGGTCTGGGCATCACCCTTGGCGAATTTTTCTCCACTCCCGAATTCGACGCCCTGGAGCAGGAACTGCTCTGACGGCAATTTGCACAATTTTATCGGGCGAATTTCTCCCTCCGGCGCATTTACGAAACGCCGTTTCTCAACTAAAATGAGAAAAAAGGAGAGTACTGCCATGATAAAAATGCTCATTGACTGCGATACCGGGATCGACGACTCCATCGCCATCCTGTTTGCCCTGAAACGCCCGGACGTGCGGGTGCTGGGCATCACCACCGGCTGCGGCAATATCGACGCTTACCAGGCGGCGGAAAATTCCATCCGGCTCATTCATCTGGCTAAGCCCGGCTATGAAGTGCCGGTGGCCGTGGGAGCCAATGCACCGCTGGTCGGCCCCTGGGAGGGTCCGGTGCCTCATATCCATGGGGCCAACGGCGTTGGAAATGCGGAACTGCTCCCGGCGGACCAGAAACCGGCAGCGGAGGCAGGCTGGGACATGATCGTGCGGCTGGCCCGGGAGAATCCCGGAGAGTTGACGGTGGTGACTCTGGGCCGGATGACCAATTTGGCGCTGGCGTTGGAAAAGGAGCCTGCGCTCCCACGGTTGGTGAAGAATGTGGTGGCCATGGGCGGAGCCGTGCGGGCGCCGGGAAACGTGTCGCCGGTCAGCGAGGCAAATATTGCCGGGGACCCGGAGGCGGCGGACCGGGTGTTCCTGGCCGGGTTCGATTTGACCCTGGTGGGCATCGACGTGACCGGCAAGACCTTCCTGACGCCCCGGCACCTGGACATTGCAGAGAAGTATTGGGCGGAGGACTGCAGGCCCATTCTGGACTATATGCGTGAGGCGCTGAAGCTGTATTTTGCCTTTGCCTGCCAGAATAACCGGTATCTGGACCGCTGCCCGGTCCATGACCCCCTGGCCATGGTGGTGGCGGTGGACCCCAGCGTGGTGACGATCCGGAAGCTGCCCACCCGTGTGGAGTGCGGCGGCACGCTGTGCCGGGGCATGGTGGTCTCCGACTTCCGGGAACGACCCATTGATGCGCCGTTTGCGTCCATCTGCCTGGATGTGGACAGCGAGCGGGCAGTGGAGGAATTGCTCGGTACATTCCTGAAACCGTAAAATAAGAGAAACTCCCCCGGCAAGGCGCAATTGAACTGCACCCGCCGGGGGATTCTTCTCTCAGTTTACCACACTTTTCCGAAATGTACATACCCTACCCAGCCACGGAGTCAAATTGTGCCTGATAGAGGTCGTAATAGAAGCCCTTTTCTGCCATGAGGCTCTCGTGGGTGCCCTGCTCCACCACCTGTCCGCCGTTCAGCACCAGAATGTGGTCCGCCGAGCGGATGGTGCTGAGCCGGTGGGCAATGACGAAGCAGGTCTTGCCCGCCATCAGAGAACGGTAGGACCGCTGAATCTTTTCCTCCGTGCGGGTGTCCACGTTGGAGGTGGCCTCGTCCAGGATGAGCATATGGGCATCCAGCAGCATCGCCCGGGCGATGGTCAGCAGCTGCTTCTGGCCCTTGGAAATGGAGGAACCATTGTCGGACAGGATCGTATCATAGCCTTGGGGCAGCCGGGAAATATAGCCGTGAATATGAGCCGCTTTCGCCGCCGCAACAACCTCCTCCATGGTGGCCCCCGGCTTACCGTAGGCGATGTTGTCGAAAATCGTCCCGTGGAACAGCCAGGTATCCTGCAAAACCATGGTATAGGCCCGCCGGAGGGAATCCCGGGTCAGGGTCCGGATGTCCTGGCCGTCCAGGAGGATCTCCCCGGCATCCACATCGTAAAAGCGCATTAAAAGGTTGATAATGGTTGTTTTGCCTGCGCCGGTGGGGCCGACAATGGCCGTCAGGCTGCCGGGCTTGGCATGGAAGGACAGGTCCTGAATGATGGGCTTCCCCGGCTCGTAGCCGAAGTCCACATGGCGCAGTTCCACATCCCCCCGGACCTTTGTCAGTTCTTTGGCGCCAACCGCATCCGGGGCCTCCGGCTCGGCATCGATGAGGGAGAACACCCGCTCGGCTGCAGCAAAGGCGCTTTGCAATTCGGCAATAATATTCGCCACTTCATTGATGGGCCCGGAAAACTTCCGGGAATACTGGACAAAGCTGGACAGGTCCCCCAGTCCCAGCTTTCCCTGCAGAAAGAGCATACTGCCCAGCAGGCACACCATGGCCAGAGACACATTGTTGATAAAATTCACGCAGGGGCCGGTGACGGTGCCGTTGGCCTCCGCCACGGTGTAGGCATCCACCGCCTCGGTGTTCTTTTCGTCGAATTTTTCCAGCACCGCTTCCTCCCGGCCGTAGGCCCGGATGGTTTTCTGGCCGGAAAGCATTTCCTCCACGAAGCCGTTCAGGGCCCCCAGCTTGCCGCTGCGCTTGCGGAACAGCGGCCGCACACGGCCCGCCAGCCAGCGGGTAAACCAGATCGTCGCCGGGATGGTTACGAAGAACACGGTCTCCAGCTCCGGTGCAATGGACATCATCATAAAGAAGCTCACCGTCACCGTGACCACACTCTGCAAAATTTGCAGCAGGTCCGAGGACAGGGACTGGTTCACCGTGTCCACATCGTAGGTAAGGATGCTGATGAGGTCGCCGGTCTGATACCGGTCGAAGAAGCCCACCGGCAGAGATGTGAGATTTTCAAAAATATCGTGGCGCATCTGCCGGGACACGGTCCGGGACAGGTGGATCATCACGCCGTTGAGAAGGTAGGTCAGCCCTGCCGAGCAGGCGTAGCAAATCGCCATTAAAATGGCGCAGCGGAACACCGTGTCGAAATCCACCTGCCCTGCCCCCAGGTCAATGGCGTTGATGGCCCGGCCGGACAGCTTGGGTCCATAGAGGCTCAAAAGGCTGGACCCGATGGACAGAGCCAGCGCCAGGGCCAGCATGGCCCGGTTCCGGCCCAGATACTGCCAGAGACGCTGCAGGAGCCAGCTTTTTCTCTTTTTTTCCATGTCAGGCTCTCTCCTTTCCCTCGCCCATCTGCGTCCGGGCAATGAGGGCATACTCCGGACAAGTATTCATCAAGTGCTCATGGGTCCCCTGGCCCAGAACTTTTCCGTCATCCAGCACCAGAATTTCATCCGCATGGCGCAGGGAACTGACCCGCTGGGCAACGATAATGGTCGTGACCCCGGCGTACTCACGGCTCAATGCGTGGCGCAGGTTCGCATCGGTCCGGTAATCCAATGCCGAGGAAGCATCGTCCAGCACCAGAATATCCGGCTTTCCCGCCAGGGCACGGGCAATCAAGAGCCGCTGCTTCTGCCCGCCGGACAGGTTATTGCCCCGGGCGGTGACCTCGGCGGCCATGCCCCCCTCTTTTTCGGCAATAAAGCCCGCCTGAGCGGCCCCGGCGGCGTGGGTCAGGTCCTCCTCCGGCAGTCCCCGGAAGAAGGAAATATTCTCTCCGATGGTCCCCCGCATGACAAAATCATTCTGGAATACAACGCCGAATTTTTGCCGCAGCTCCTCTGTGGGGATGGTCCGGATGTCCCGGCCATCCAGCAGAATCTCCCCCTCCCGCCGGTCATAAAGCCGCAAAAGCAGGTTCACCAGGGTGCTTTTGCCTGCGCCGGTGGGGCCAAGAATGCCCAGGCAGCCTCCGTGCTTCAGGGCAAAGCTAACATGTTCCAGATGGTCGCCCTTGCCGGTGTAGGAGAAGGACACGTTCCGGAACTCGATGTGATTTTCCGTTGCTTCCGTTTTTTTCACGGGCAACACTTCCAGGTCCGGCGGCAGGTTCAGCACATCCGCCACCCGGTTGGCGCTGGCCTGGCCCTTGGAGAACATGATAAAAATACGGGTCACGCCCAAAAGGGCATTCAGAATCATGGTAAAATACTGCAGAAACGCAACAATCACGCCGCTTTTACAGCCTCCGGAGTTTACCCGGTAGGCTCCCGCCACCACCACCAGCGTCAGGCCCAGATTCAGAACCAATGTGGCCGCCGGGTTGGTGATGGACGTGATGCGCCCGGCCTTTTCCTCCACGTCCGTCAGCTCGCCGTTGACGTCCCGAAAGCGCCGGCGCTCGTAGTCCGTTTTGCTCAGGGCCTTGATGACCCGGATGCCGGTGATATTTTCCTGGACGGTCCGCACCACCCGGTCCAGGACGCTTTGCTGTCTGGTGTACAGCGGCACACTGGTTTTCGTGACCCACCAGACGATGAGGACAATGAGGGGCAGCAGGGCAATGAGGACCAGGGCCAGCGGCACATCCATCCGCAGCATCATGCCCACCCCGCCCAGCAGCAGAATGGGGGCCCGGATGCCCAGCCGCTGGACCCGTGCCAGCAGCTGATTGACGTTATAGGTGTCGCTGGTGAGCCGGGATTCGGCGCTGGACACGGTCAGCGCATCCATCTGCCGGGCGGACAGCCCTTCCAGCTTGGCAAACAGGTCGTGGCGCAGGGCCTTCGTAATTTTTCCGGAGCTGACGGCGCTCATGCGGTTGGCGAGGATGTTCAGGGCCAGGCATCCGGCGGCGCAGAGGACCATGCCCCCGCCGCAGAGCCATATTCCCCGCTTTTCGCCCAAAGGCACATAAATATCCAGCATTTTTTCCATCAAATCCGGGATCCACAGCTCCAGCAGCGCCCCGGACAGCTTGATCATCACGGCCAAGAAAATATAGGTGTAATAAGGCCGGATATAGTTTCGCAGTCTGCCCATTTACCGTGCCTCCACCCATTGGGCCGCCCGCTGGTGGGCCCGTTCCAGCAGCCCCTCCAACAGGGCCACTTCCTCCTCCGTGAAGCCGTGGGTCAGGTAATCCTCCCAGCCCCGGAGGCTCTCCCGGATCTGCGGCAGCAATTCCAACGTCTTTTCTGTGGGGTAAAGCTGCAAAACCCGCTTGTCCTCCGGGGAGGTCCGGCGCGTGATAAAGCCCCCTTCTTCCAAGGCCGCCGCCTGCCGGGCAATGTTGCTTTTATTGATACAAATACGGTTGGCCAGCTGGTCCTGGGAAATGCCGGGGTGATTGCAGATCTCCAGAAGGTAACTGGCATGGCAGGTTTTCAGGCCCATGGCGCACATGGTATCTGCGCTGAACTGATTGCCGCAGCGGGCAATTTCCAGAATGTTTCGGGTCAGTTGAGACATAACGCTTCCTCTTTTCTCCTTTCGTTGCGTGTGCAACTATTTTAGCACGCATTGCGTGGTATGTAAATAGGGAAATTCATTGCTTTTTCTGATTTGATATGGTAAACTGGGGAAAAAAGAAAGCACGAGGACTCCCCTATGAAAAAGAGACTGCTCTGTCTGCTCCTGATCCTGGCCCTGTTGCTCACCGGCTGTGCAAATGTAAATTTTGGCGGCTATTTCAGTGCCCTTGGCCAGATGATGGGCCTGAACACCCCGGCCGTCACGAAATTTTCCGACATGACCTACACCCATCCGGATATGGATGCCCTGCAGGACACTTTGGATGCCGCCTGCGACACCGCTGCCAACGGCAAAAATCTGCAGGCAGTGCTTCAGGGCATTCTGGACTATTACGATGCCTACGACCGGTTCTACACCAACTATTATCTGGCCGATATTTACTACTGCGCCGACTTGCGGGACAGCGACTGGGCCGACGAATATGCCTACTGCGGCAGCAACGTCTCCACAGCGGACGCAGGCCTGGAGACCCTGTACCGGGCCTTGGCCCAGTCTCCCTACCGGTCCGAACTGGAAGGGGACGACTACTTCGGTGCGGACTATTTCACGGCCTACGACGGAGAAGCCTTCTATGACGAGACCCTTCTGGACCTTTTCCAGCAGGAATCGGACCTGATCTCCGACTACTATGTCCAGAACGACAAGGCCGCCCAGGCCGACACGGAGGAGGCATATTACACCACCTGCGTTCCCGCCATGGAGGAAACGCTCTTGTCCCTCATCGCCCTGCGGCAGAAAATCGCCGCCTACTGCGGCTACGACAGCTATGCCCAGTTCGCCTACGACCAGTCCTACTACCGGGATTTCACCCCGGAGGAGGCTCAGAATTATCTGGCCGCCATTCAGAGCGAGCTTGCCCCCATCTATGCCCAGGTCCGGGACCTGGACACCGGCCTGGACGCCCCCGGAACAGAAGCGGACACCGTGGCCTATGTAGCCTCCGCCGCAAAAGCCATGGGCGGAACCATTCAGGATGCTTACACGCTGCTGGATACGGGCCATCTCTACGACCTGACCCCCAGCGCCTACAAGTACAATTCCTCCTTTGAGATTTATCTGGACAGCTACGCCGAGCCGTTTATTTTCGTCTGCCCCACGGAAACAGTCTATGATAAATTGACCTTCATCCACGAATTCGGCCACTTCGCCAATGACTACGCCAGCAGCGGTGCTTCCAACAGCGTGGACGTATCGGAGATTTTCTCCCAGGCCATGACCTATCTGAGCCTGTGCTACGCCGATGGCGGCGAAGCGCTTTCCCAGGGAGCCATGGTGGACAGTCTCGGTGTTTATGTGGAGCAGGCGGCTTATGCCAGCTTCGAGCAGGCGGCCTACGACCTTACCGACAGTGACCTGAGCGTGGAAAACCTGCGCAGGCTCTTTGCGGACACCTGTGAAGCATTCCACATGGAAGACATGAACGAACAGTATTACGCCCTCATCACCCACTTTTTCACCAACCCCATGTACATCCTCAGCTATGTGCTGAGCAATGATGCCGCCATGCAGATTTATCAGCTGGAACTGGAAAACTCCGGCGACGGTCTGAAAATCTACGAAGAAAACCTGACCAACAGCGAGCCCTCCTTCCTGGCGTTCCTCAATAGCGCCGGTCTGGAGGCTCCCTTCGGCCGCATTGCTTCCGTGGCCCAGACCTTCCACTCCCTGCTGGGGGAGTGAAAAAAGCCCCCGAAGGGGCAAAAAGCCTTCCCCTGGGGGAAGGCTATTTTGCGCCACGCCGGTTCTGCGTATGGAATTCGTGCGGGCGGGGCATGCCGCCGCCCCTACAAAGCATCATTGAAGATTTTCCAAAAAAACATTGCCCCGACAGTCCATCCGAACCGTCGGGGCAATCTGCTTATTTTT
>JALEII010000009.1 GCA_022770345.1 Clostridiales bacterium
TAGCCCACGGAGTTGCGGACCTGCTCGAAGGCCCGTCCTGCGGCGAACATGGCGAAGCTGGAAGCGAAGGGTACCAGGCCGGTGGTGCTCAGGCCCGCCGCCACGCAGACCATGTTGGCCTCGGCGATGCCGCAGTCAAAATGCCGGTCCGGGAATGCCTTCTGGAAGGTAGCGGTCTTGGTAGCGCCGGCCAGGTCGGCGTCCAGCACCACCAGGTCGGGATGCGCTTCGCCCAGGGTGGCCAGGGCCTTGCCATAGCTGTCTCTGGTGGCGATCTTCTTTACGTCTGCCATATTACTTTCCCTCCAATTCGCTCAGGGCGCTGCGAAGCTCCGCCAACCCCAGCTCATACTGCTCGTCGTTGGGAGCCTTGCCGTGCCACTCGGCCTTGCCTTCCATATAGGAAACGCCCTTGCCCTTGGTGGTTTTCATCAAAATGGCGGTGGGCTGGCCCTTAACGGTCTTGGCCTCCTGCATAGCCCGGTCGATGTCGGCCATGTCGTTGCCGTTGATGCAGATCACATGGAAGCCGAAGGCCTTCAGCTTCTCGTCGATGGGGTAGGGGGACATGACCTTGTCCACGGCGCCGTCGATCTGCAGGCCGTTGTTGTCGATGATCACGCACAGGTTGTCCAGATGATAGTGGGAAGCGAACATCATGGCCTCCCAGACCTGGCCCTCCTGAATCTCGCCGTCGCCCAGCAGGGTATAGACCCGGAAGTCCTTGTTCAGGTACTTGCCGCCCTTGGCCATGCCGCAGGCGCAGGAAATGCCCTGGCCCAGGGAGCCGGTGGACATATCCACACCGGGTACATGGTTCATGTTGGGGTGGCCCTGCAGGTAGCTGTCAATGCGCCGGAGGGTCTTCAGGTCCTCCACCGGGAAGAAGCCCCGCTCGGCCAGAGCGGAGTACAGGCCGGGAGCGGTATGACCCTTGCTGAGGACGAACCGGTCCCGGTCCGGATCCTGGGGGTTCTTGGGGTCTACACGCAGTTCGTGAAAATAAAGATAGGTAAAGAGATCCGCTGCGGACAGGCTGCCGCCGGGGTGGCCGCACTTGGCGGCGTGGGTGGCCGTGAGAATGTCCATCCGGATCTTACAGGCGGTGATCTCCAGCGCCTTCAATTCCTGAGGAAGCATAGCACAACTCCTTTATAAGATGATGGCTATATTGTAACGGTTTTCGGCGGAATTTGCAAGTCATATTCTTCTTTTTACGATTCGGAAAAAGTTTTGTTTCGTTACGCATAATTTCCCCATTCTGGCAGAAACTACCTGCGAACACCAAATTCAGGAGGTAGTGCATGATGTTTCGCAAATTTCTTCTGCCCATGGTGCTGGTGCTGGCGCTGAGTCTGCCGGTGGCCGGGGCGGAAAATCCCCTTTCCAAACTGACCGAGGGCGAAAATCTGGAGGGCATCTGCGTGATGGCCGTGCCGGAAAACGGCACGTTGCTGCTGGGGAACCGGGCCATTCGCTCCGGAGACATCCTTACAGCGTCGCAGGTGGAGTCCCTGACCTTCCTGCCGGAGCAGGAGGAGGCCGACACGGTGGGGTGTCTTTCGTATCTTCCCGTATATGAGGATTCCGTGGGACCGGAGGCGACCCTGACCTTCTCCATCCGGGGCAAGCAGAATCTTCCCCCCACGGCGGAGGACATGACCATGGAAACTTACAAAAATCTCCCCAATACGGCTTCTTTCCGGTCCAAGGACCCGGAGGGGGAAGCCGTAACCTATGCCGTTCTCCGGCAGCCCAAGCGGGGGACCGTGACACTGGACGGCCAGGGCGGCTTCACCTACACGCCGAAAAAGAATAAAGTGGGTGTGGATTCCTTCACCTATACGGCCACGGACCCGGCGGGGAATGTGTCCAGGGAAGCCACCGTGACCATTCAGATTCTGAAAAGCAGCGCCGAATATACGGACACGGAAACGGCGTCTTATCGCTTTGAAGCGGAATGGCTGCGCAATACCGGCATTTTCCAGGGGGAAAGCCTGGCCGGGCAGCTTTGCTTCCAGGGGGAGGAGCCGGTGAACCGCCGGGAGTTCCTGACCA
Organism: Clostridiales bacterium; assembly: GCA_022770345.1. Lineage (GTDB taxonomy): Bacteria > Bacillota > Clostridia > Oscillospirales > Oscillospiraceae > Faecousia. The sequence goes on from JALEII010000009.1 coordinate 2,059, forward strand.
TGCTCTTAAAAGAGCTGTCCCTGCCCGCGGAGAATGACGTTTCCGCCATCAAGCAGGACGTGCCGGAGTGGTTCAAGCCCTATCTGGCAGCAGCCATCCGATCCGGCCTGACGGCGGGATTGCCGGAGGAGGCCATGACGGCATTGGAGGACCCGATAACGGAGGCCGAGGCTGCGGTGATGCTGCAAAATATTCTGGACCTGCCGGTGGAAAGTACGTTGGCAGCAGATACAAAAGACGGCGGCACGGAGGAACGGGAAAACGATGCCCCGGCCTGGGCAAAACACGCCCTGGCGGCCCTGGCGGCCCAGGACGTAACCCTGAACGCCAATGAAAAACTGACCCGCGGCCGTGCGGCGCAAATTCTCTACCGGGTGGACGCCCTCTATGATACCGCCCCCGGCACCGCCGTCTTCCGCCAGACGGAAGATAACAACAAGCTCTAAAGAAGTCCCAAAAATCCAAGACCCAGTCCAGGACAATCCGCCCTGGGCTGGGCCTTTTTGAGCAACCGGCTTCCAGCGGAGCAGACGGATGAGGGGCGGGACGCAGGATCGTTTCTAAGTGTGGCGGCGGCGGCATGCCCCGATGCGCTCGAATTTCATACGCAGAAACCGGCGGGGCGAAAAAAGCCTTCCCCTGGAGGGTGGTGCTCCGCGCAGCGAATCCAAAATCTATATGACTGCCGGTGGCAGTCATACCTCTACTATGGTGGTCCGGCTCAAGCCGGACCGGATGAGGTCGAAGGTAGCAATTTTGTGCCATCCCATGGTGATAATTTTTAGCTTCGACCTCATCAGTCGCAACTGACGTTGCGCCAGCTTCCCCTCCAGGGGAAGCCTTTGCTCTGTCCCATCAGTTGCAGCGTCGATTTTTACCGCTCAAATATCGTTACCAAGCGGGCGAGGTATGCC
>JALEII010000030.1 GCA_022770345.1 Clostridiales bacterium
TCGATCTGCATGGCCAGCGGATTTTTGTGCTGGATTTGCAGTATCTGCAACAATATGTTCAAGAATAGCAGAACCCTCCGGCTAGGCGGAACTGCTCCCCGTCAAGTGGACAGTGCGCAAACGAAAAAACGCCCCCAGTTCACGAAGAACTGGGGGCGCGATGTTTAGATATAAAGATTTACCTGAATGTCAGTCCATTTGTGGACTCTGCGCTTACTGCTCAAGCTGTACATGTACGCTTTTGCGTCCTCGCAGGTCACGGTTAGGCTTGCGAACTTCCGGTAATTCCTTAGTTCCTGCCATCCTTGATCGCAGCCTGTGCGGCAGCCAGGCGGGCGATGGGCACCCGGAAGGGGGAGCAGGACACATAGTCCAGGCCGATCTGGTGGCAGAACTCGATGGAGCTGGGATCGCCGCCGTGCTCACCGCAGATGCCGCAGTGCAGGTCGGGACGGACCTTCTTGCCCATGTCCACAGCCATCTTCATCAGACGGCCCACGCCCTCAGTATCCAGACGGGCGAAGGGATCGGACTCGTAGATCTTGTTCTCGTAGTAAGAGGGCAGGAACTTGCCGGCATCGTCGCGGGAGAAGCCGAAGGTCATCTGGGTCAGGTCGTTGGTGCCGAAGCAGAAGAATTCGGCATCCTCGGCGATGGCATCGGCGGTCAGGCAGGCACGGGGAATCTCCATCATGGTGCCCACTTCATAGTGCAGCGCCACGCCGGAGTCGGCAATGATGGCGTCGGCAGTCTTGACCACCACGTCCTTCACGAACTTGAACTCCTTCACCTCGCCGGTCAGGGGGATCATGATCTCCGGAACGATGTTCCAGTCCGCATGACGGCCCTTCACGGCCAGAGCGGCCTTGATGACGGCACGGGTCTGCATGGCGGCGATCTCCGGATAGGTGACGGCCAGACGGCAGCCACGGTGGCCCATCATGGGGTTGAACTCATGGAGATCGGCGATGACCTGCTTGATATAGGCAACGGTCTTGCCCTGGGTTTTGGCCAGAGCCTCGATGTCGGCCTCCTCGGAGGGCACGAACTCGTGCAGGGGGGGATCCAGGAACCGGATGGTCACAGGATAGCCGCCCAGCGCCTCAAAGAGCCCCTCAAAGTCGGCCTGCTGCATGGGCTCGATCTTGGCAAGCGCATTCTCCCGCTCCTCCACAGTCTCGGAGCAGATCATCTCCCGGAAAGCACCGATTCTTGCCGGGTCGAAGAACATATGCTCGGTGCGGCACAGGCCCACGCCCTGAGCGCCGAAGGAAGCAGCCTGCTTGGCGTCGGCGGGGGTGTCGGCGTTGGTGCGCACGCCCAGCTTCTTATACTTGTCGGCCAGCTCCATGATGCGGCCAAAGTAGCCGGAGTTGGGGTCGGCGGGCACGGTGGGGATCAGGGTATCATAGATGCAGCCGGTGGAGCCGTCCAGGGAGATGGGGTCGCCCTCGTGGTAGGTCTTGCCTGCCAGGGTGAAGCGCTTGTTCTCCTCGTCCATCTTGATGGCGCCGCAGCCGGACACGCAGCAGGTGCCCATACCACGGGCCACAACGGCGGCATGGGAGGTCTGGCCGCCACGGACGGTCAGGATGCCCTGGGCGTACTTCATGCCCTCGATGTCCTCGGGGCTGGTCTCCAGACGGACCAGGACCACCTTCTCGCCCTTCTTGCCGTGGACAACGGCGTCCTCGGCGGTAAAGACGATGGTACCGGCAGCAGCGCCGGGAGAGGCGGCGATGCCCTTGCCCACGGCCTCGGCCTTCTTCAAAGCGGCGGGGTCAAAGGTGGGATGCAGCAGCATATCCAGGCTCTTGGCGTCAATCTGCATCAGGGCTTCCTGCTCGGAGATCATCCCCTCGTCAATGAGGTCGCAGGCGATCTTGATGGCGGCAGCGGCAGTCCGCTTGCCGTTCCGGGTCTGGAGCATATAGAGCTTCTTGTCCTCGATGGTAAACTCCATGTCCTGCATATCCCGGTAGTGCTTTTCCAGGGTGTCGCAGACATTCAGGAACTGCTCGTACACTTCCGGCAGAATTTCGGCCATCTGCTGGATGGGCATGGGGGTCCGCACGCCGGCCACCACGTCCTCGCCCTGGGCGTTCATCAGGAACTCGCCCATGAGGCCCTTCTCGCCGGTAGCGGGGTTCCGGGTGAAGGCCACGCCGGTGCCGGAGGTGTCGCCCAGGTTGCCGAAGGCCATCATCTGGACGTTGACGGCAGTACCCCAGGAGTAGGGGATGTCGTGGTCCATACGATAGACGTTGGCACGGGGGTTGTCCCAGGAGCGGAACACGGCCTCCACGGCCTTGAACAGCTGCTCCTTGGGGTCGCTGGGGAAGTCCTGACCCAGCTGCTTTTTGTATTCGGCCTTGAACTGCTCGGCCAGCTCCTTCAGGTCCTCGGCGGTCAGCTCGGTGTCCTGCTGGACGCCCTTGCGGGTCTTCATTTCATCAATGAGCTTCTCGAAATACTTCTTGCCCACTTCCATGACCACGTCGGAGAACATCTGGATGAACCGACGGTAGCAGTCATAAGCCCAGCGGGGGTTGCCGGAGCGCTGTGCCATAACCTCCACCACCTGCTCGTTCAGGCCGAGGTTCAGGATGGTGTCCATCATGCCGGGCATGGAAGCCCGTGCGCCGGAACGGACGGAGACCAGCAGGGGATTTTCCAGGTCGCCGAACTTCTTGCCGGTGATCTTCTCCATCTTGCCCACGTAGTCCATGATCTGTTCCCGGATCTCGTCGTTAATCTTACGCCCGTCGGCGTAATACTGGGTGCAGGCCTCCGTAGAAATAGTAAAGCCCTGGGGTACCGGCAGGCCCAGATTGGTCATTTCGGCCAAATTTGCGCCTTTTCCCCCCAGGAGCTCTCTCATTTTTCCGTTGCCTTCGGTGAATAGGTAAACGTATTTGTGAGACATTGAATTTATGCTCCTTTCTTCCCGGCTCTTCACCGGCAATCGCTTCTTTTGCATTGATAGAGTGGCTGCCAAAACAGTATAACATACCGCAGGAAAAATTGCAAACCATTTTTACATAATTTTACCGGATTTTTCCCAAATCCGCTTAAAACTTTTGCGCAAGGCTTCCGCCAAAGCGTCCAGCCGGTCCCCTGGGAGAGAAGCGTAGCTGATGACCAGGCAATGGGCCGCTTTTTCCGGCACTTCGCCGTGATAAAACCGGCTCAGGGGCCGCACCCGGATGCCCTGCTCCGCCCAGATCTGAACAATCTCCCCGTCGCTCAGGGGCGTTTCCAGCCGCAGGAGAAAATGCAGCCCCGCCTCCTGCTCCAGGATGGCGAACCGGCCGGGGCAGTTTTCCAGAATGTCCCGAATCTCCGTCCGGCGGGTGCGGTAGCTTTTCCGCATCCGGTTGATGTGCTTTTCAAAATGCCCCTCCGACAAAAAGCGGGCCAGGGTATATTGCTCGAAGCTGGACACGGTGCAGCCGTAAAAGCCCAGATTTTCCCGGAATCCCGCCATCAGATCCCCCGGCAGAACCATGTACCCCACCCGCAGGGCCGGGGCCAGGGACCGGGAAAAGGTATTCATGTAAACGACCCGTCCCCCGTCGTCCAGCGCCGCCAACGCGGGCATGGGATGGGCGCGGAAGCCGAATTCGCTGTCGTAATCGTCCTCAATGATATAATGTCCCCCGGTTTTCGCCCATTGCAGCAGTTCAAGCCGCCGGGGCAAGGGGGTGACGATGCCCGTGGGAAAATGATGGGAGGGAGAAATGTGCAGCACGTCGGCCCCCATGAGGCTTTCCGGACTGACCCCGAAATCGTCCAGCGGCACGCCCATACACTTGGCCCCGGCGGAGGCGTAAATGCTGCGGATTTTCCCGTAGCCCGGTTCCTCCACGAAATAGGTCTTGTCCCGGCCCAGAATCTGGACCAGGAGCGTATACAGGAAGTCCGTACCGGCCCCCACCAGGATATTTTCCGGGTCTGCCCGGAATCCCCGAAACTGGAAAAGGTGGTCCGCAATGGCCCGGCGCAGCTCCGGTGCGCCCTGATTGGGCAGAGGCTTCAAAAGGGCCGTGCCCATGTCCAGTATCACCTGCCGCTCCAACCGGCTCCACACGGTAAAAGGGAAATCCCCCGGAGCGCTGCCGGTCAGATCAAAGGGCAGAACCTCCGGCGCTTCGGCAGAAATTCCTTCCGGCTGTCTGGGCCGGGGGCGGCACAATTCCGTCTGCTCCACGAAAAATCCCCGCTTGGGGTAAGCGCGGATGTAGCCCTCCTGGCTCAGGTGGTCATAGGCGGCCTCCACGGTGATCTTGCTGACCTTCAGATTGGCTGCCAACGCCCGCTGGGAAGGCAATTTCGTCCCGGCGGGCAGGCGGCCCTCGGCGATGTCCTGCCGGATCGCCCGGTACAGGGCTTCATATAGCGGCACGCCGGGGGCTTTTTTCAGCGTGTAGGTCAGCATCTTACTGCCTCCACCAGGCAAAGCGCTTCATTTCCAGCTTGGCCCCGGCCCGTAGATCCCGGTGCTTCTGCTTCAGCTTGGGCCACAGGGTCCGCTGCCGGGCGTCCACATACACCCGGTCCCCGAAGTCGAAAATTCGCTGAATGGAGAAGAACACCGTGGGGGTCATCAGGAGCAGCGTGGCCATGACCAGAATCACGCTGCCGTTCCAAATCGCCAATGAGAACAATCCCCCCAGCGCCGTGAAGCACAGCACCAGACACACGCCCATGGCGAACCAGATCATGCGTCGGAAAAAGTCGAAGGGCTTACAGACCTGATACAGCACCAGCAGGCCCACGATGCTCAGAATGGCGGCGCACACGGCGCTGAGCTGCTCCTGGGGCAGGCCGAACACGGCTCCGAAGGCTTGCGCCATCAGAACCACAAAGATATTTGTCAGACCGCCGGGAAAGGCCCTGCGCAGAACTCCCGGCAGGAACCGGCCCGTAACCCGCTCATAGTTTGGCTCCATGGCCAGGAAGAAGGACGGCACGCCGATGGTCAGGGACGAAATCACGCTCAGATGTACCGGCACCAACGGATAGGGCCAGTTGGTGAACAGAGACAGCAGCGAAAGTCCCAGGGAGAAAATATTCTTCACCAGGAACAAGGTCGCCGCCCGCTGAATGTTGTTGATGACCCGGCGGCCCTCGCCCACGATGCCGGGCATGACGGAAAAGTCCGAATCCAGCAGCACCAGCCGGGCCACCTGACTGGCGGCTTGCGCCCCGGAAGCCATGGCAATGCCGCAGTCGGACTGCTTCATGGCCAGCACGTCATTGACGCCGTCGCCGGTCATGGCCACCGTATGGCCCAATTTCTTCAGGGCCAGCACCAGAGCCTTCTTCATTTCCGGCGTCACCCGGCCAAAGACCACGTAGTTTTCCGCCGCACGGAGGATGTCCTCCTGGGTTTCCAACGTCCGGGCATCCACATATTTTTCCGCCCCTTCGATGCCCGCCCGCTGGGCCACATCGGAAACGGTCTCAGGGTTATCGCCGGAAATGACCCGGATGCTGACCCCCTGAGCGGCAAAATACCGGAAGGTGTCCGGGGCCTCCGGGCGAATTCGGTTGGCGATGGGAATCAGCGCCAAGGGCTGAATTTTTTCTTCCTCCAAGGCTCCCGGTTGGGGGTCCCCGTCGTATTGGGCCGCCAGCAGCACCCGGTAGCCGGTCTTTACCCAGGGCTCCACCCGGTCCCGGATTTCTTCGTACCGGCTGCCCAGAATGAATTCCGGAGCGCCCGCCAGATAGGCTCCCTTCCCTTCAAACACCCCGCCGGACCACTTGGCCGCCGAGGTAAAGGGGATGCGCTTGGTGCAGACCCAGTCGTTTTCCCCGTGAAACAACTCCGCAACGGCCCGGCCCGTGTCGTTTTCCGGCTCAATGCCGCCGTACAGGGCCGTCAGCGCCGCTTCCAGCTCCTCCGGCGGCTCGGCGGTCAAGGGAATGACATTTTCCACTTCCATTTTCGGCTCGGTGATCGTTCCCGTCTTGTCCACACACAACACATCCACCCGAGCCAGCGTCTCGATGCAGTTCATGTCCTGGACCAGCACCCGCCGCTTGGTGAGCTTCATGGCGGAGGCCGCCACCGCCACGCTGGTCAGCAGGTACAGTCCCTCCGGAATCATGCCCACCAACGCCGCCACGGTATGCTCCACGCTGCTCTGGAAGCTCAACTGCAAATGTACATATTCCTGATAGAACAAAATGCCGCCGATGGGGATCAGGGCAATGCCCACCACCTGAATCAACCGGTCCAGGGAGCGCATCATCTCGGATTTTGCCGCCTGGGGGTTGGCCTTGGCCTCGGCAGAGAGCCGTGCGGCGAAAGCGTCGGCACCTACCTCCGTCAGCTGGACCCGTCCCCGGCCCGCCACAACAAAGGAGCCGGATTTCAGCTCATCTCCGATCTTTTTTGTGATAATGTCCGCTTCGCCGGTCAATAGCGATTCATTGACCTGCAATTCCCCGCTGCGCAGAATGCCATCGGCGCAGATCTGGTCTCCTGCCGAAAATTCCACAATGTCATCCCGGACCAGGTCCGCCGAGGGAATGTCTGCCGCCTGGCCGTCCCGGATGGTCCGCACGGGCCGGGCCGCCACCAGCGTCAGCTTGTCCACCGCCCGCTTGGCCCGAATTTCCTGAAAACAGCCGATGACCGTGTTTACAAACACGATGCCCAGGAACGTCATGTTCATCACAGAGGACCGGGCGCAAACCAGCACCACCGCCAGCACCAGGAACACCAGGTTGAAAAAGGTCAGACAGTTACGCAAAATAATTTGCCGCTCCGTCAGGCCCGCCCCGGTGTCGGCAGCGTTGACCCAGCCCCCGGCCTTCCGCTCCTCCGCCTGCTGCATCGTCAGGCCCCGTTCCGGGTCCGCCTGAAAAACGGGGATGTCCTGCCGGATCACTTCCGGCGTTTTCTGTTTCTTCATTGGATGCCCTCCCGGACCGGGAAGCCGTTTTCCCGGCCATAGATCATAACCAGACTTCCGTTTTTCACGGAAATTTCCGATTTTTCGCCTTCAAAATGATTGCTGACCCCCAGAGGAAAGCCGCAAGTCAGCGTCCCGTTTCGCAGTGGGTAATGGAATCCCGAAAGATTCACGCCGGTGGCCTCCGGCCCCAGGCAAAAGAGCGACAAAATGCCGGAAGCTCCGGCCGGAAACGTAACCTTTTCGCATTTCAGGACCGTGGCGATCTCCCGCAGGCCCACCAGATAGCCGGTGGCCCCATGGTCGGCCAGATATTGGAGGCCCTGCAAATTGGCGATGGTGTGGTCCAGCCGGGCCCCATCCAGGGCCCCGTACAGCACGAACCGCCGGAAGCCCCGGCGCAAGCCCTCCTTGATGGCCAGCATGGAGTCCGTGTCGTCCTTCTCCACCGGGAATACCTCCGCCCGGTCCGGGGTGTAGCCCAGGGAGTCGAAGTCCCCCAAAATCAGCGTGGGCCGCACGCCGCATTGCTCCGCATGGCGCAGTCCGCCGTCGGCGGCAATCACCAGATCCTCCTCGTTGACCGGCTCGGCGAAAGTCGAAAAGCCCCCGGCGCAGAAGATCACGCAGGTTTTCATGGCCATTCCCCCTTTTTCTCAACTTTTCTATTATAGCACACTTCCGCCCCCGGCGAAACCGGGCAATGGTTAATTTCCTTTTAACTTTTTGGGCGGAACGTTCAGAATCGGGCGTTGAGAAAGGCGCCCCGGAATTCGGGCAGGCCCCTTGGCCCCCTCTTCAGAGGGGCTGTCTGCCTGTAAAGGCAGACTGGGGGGTGTCCGCTGCCGAATTTCTGTATATCTTCCGGCGTGACATTGTAGGGGCGGCGGCATGCCCCGCCCGCCAGTCTACAATTCCAGAGTAGTTAAAATCGACGCTGCAACTGATGGGACAGAGCAAAGGCTTCCCCTGGAGGGGAAGCTGGCGCAACGTCAGTTGCGACTGATGAGGTCG
>JALEII010000070.1 GCA_022770345.1 Clostridiales bacterium
AGGGTCAGGCTGACGGTCACACTGAAGTAGCCCGCGACGATGACAGCCACCAGTCCCAGAACCAGCGATGCCCGCATGGCGGCGGACATTGCCAGGGTGCAAATCTGGGCCTGCCGCTCGTCGCTTTCTTTTATGTACAGCTTCTTCAGCTTATTCTCGTCTCTCAGAGCCAGAAGGTTTCGGATCAGGCCGAACAGCAGCAGAGCCAGAATGCCGAGGCTGGCGCCGGAGATAAAGCCCCGCCACTGGGACTGCCAATGGCTGTCTCCGGCAGCCGGGGTCAGATTCACGATTCCCGCTTCTCCCAGAAAGCCGAGTACGCAGAATACGGCAAGAATGACGCAGGCAACAGCAAGGGTTACGTTCTGAATTTTCAATTTTCCACGGTAAGTTTCCATGGTTATTCCTCCAAATCCGAGAAGTCAAACACTTCTTCAATGGTCAGCCCGAAATAGTGGGCGATTTTGTAAGCCAGGGGCAGGGAAGCGGTGTACTTTCCTACCTCGATGGAGGTGATGGTCTGCCGGGTGGTGCCCACGGCGTCGGCCAGCTCCTCCTGAGACAGCTTGTTCTTCTTTCGCAGTTCGCGGATGATGGTTTTCATGATTGCTCCTTTGTTTCCCGCCGCGCGTCCGCGGAGAGAAAATGCTAAGTTAACTTTGCAAAGAAAGTATAGCACGCTTTGCAGAATATGTCAAGTGCACTTTGCAAAAAAATTCCCGGCAGCTCTTTTTGTGGCTGCCGGGAATGCTGTATTGCGGAGATTACTTTCCGGGCTTGAAGGAATCCTTCAGGCTCACGGAGCGGTTGAATACCAGATGGTCGGGTGCGCAGTCCTTGCTGTCCGGGCAGAAGTAGCCCAAGCGCATGAACTGATAGGATGCGGGGGCCTTGGCATCCTTCAGGCTGGCTTCCACCTTGCAGCCGGTGAGTACTTCCAGAGAATCCGGGTTCAGGCAGGCCAGAAAATCCTTGCCGGCGGCGTCGGGGTCCGGGTCGTTGAACAGGTTGGAATACTGACGGACCTCCGCATCGGCGCAGTTGTTGGCATCTACCCAATGGATGGTGGCACCCTTGATCTTTCGGCCGTCAGCGGGGTCGCCGCCCTTGCTGCTCGGGTCGTAGGTGGCCAGGACCTCAGTAATGTTACCGTTCTCGTCGGTGTTGTAGCCGGTGCATTTGATGACATAAGCGCCCTTCAGGCGGCATTCCGGTCCCTCTGGATAGAGCCGCTTGTACTTGGGCACGGGCTGGGCCAGGAAGTCATCGGCTTCGATCCACAGGTCCCGGGAGAAGGTTATGTTCCGAGTCCCTGCGTTTTCGTCCATGGGGTTATTTTCAATGGAGAACGTCTCGCTCTGACCTTCGGGATAGTTGGTGATGGTCAGCTTCACGGGATGCAGCACCGCCATGACCCGCGTGGCCGACTCGTTTAGGTCCTCACGGAGACAGTATTCCAGAAATGCGTAGGGGATGGTGTTGGGGGACTTGGCCACGCCCACCCGCTCGCAGAAGTTGCGGATGCTCTTGGGCGTGTAGCCCCGGCGGCGCATACCGCAGAGGGTGGGCATTCTGGGATCGTCCCAACCGGAGACCTGTCCGCCCTCCACCAATGCCCGAAGCTTCCGCTTGGACAGAACCGTGTGATCGATACCCAGCCGGGCAAACTCGATCTGCCGGGGATGGCAGGGAACGCTGACGTGCTCCACAACCCAGTTGTACAACGGCCGGTGGTTCTCAAATTCCAGGGAACACAGGGAATGCGTAATACCTTCCAGAGCGTCCTGGATGGGGTGGGCAAAGTCATACATGGGGTAGATGCACCACTTGTCCCCCTGGCGGTGATGGTGCATATGGCGGATGCGGTAGATGACCGGGTCACGCATATTGAAGTTGCCGGAGGCCAGATCGATCTTGGCCCGGAGGGTGTACTTGTTATCTTCGAATTCGCCTTTCTTCATCCGCTCAAAGAGGTCCAGATTCTCCTCGATGGGCCGGTCCCGGTAGGGGGAGATGGCGGGGGTGGTCAGGTCGCCCCGGTATTCCTTGAACTGCTCCGGGGTCAGCTCGCAGACGTAGGCCAGTCCCTTCTTGATGAGCTCCACGGCATATTCGTAATCCTTCTCAAAGTAGTCGGAACCGTAGAAAAATCGGTCGCCCCAGTCGAAGCCCAGCCAGTGGATGTCCTGCTGGATGGCTTCCACGAACTCAACGTCCTCCTTGGTGGGGTTGGTATCGTCCATACGCAGATTGCAGAGACCACCGAACTTTTCTGCCGTGCCGAAATCGATGATCAGGGCCTTGCAGTGACCGATGTGCAGGTAGCCGTTGGGCTCCGGCGGGAAGCGGGTATGCACGGTTTTCCCGGCAAACTGTCCGCCAGGGGCAATATCCTCTTCGATGAATGCGTGGATGAAATTCTTGCTTTCTGTGGTTTCAGCCATTGTGCCACACCTCTCTCGTGAAAATCAACTTTCATTATAACCGATTTGGCCAATGATTGCAACGCCAAATCGAAAAAAATTCGGATTTGGGCCGGGACTTTTCAGAAAACTATGAAGAAAGCGAAAACAATTTTGAAATACCGTGAAATAGTGGTTGTCATTTGGCTCCGGATATTATAAAATAGGTGAGAACATAAGAAGGAGTGAGAAGTGTGTCTACCATTGCGTATAAACGAATCCTGTTGAAGCTCAGCGGCGAGGCCCTGGCCGGAGACGCTCACCGGGGACTGGACTTTTCCGTCATCGGCAAGCTCTGCGAGGTCATCCGGGCCTGCCGGGAGGAAGGCGTGGAGATCGGCATCGTCATTGGCGGCGGCAATTTCTGGCGTGGTGTGAAGGACGGTGCGGATAAAATGCAGCGCTCCCACGGCGATGCCATGGGAATGCTGGCGACTCTGATGAATTCCATCGCCGTTGCAGACGCCCTGGAAAAGCATGGCGTGCCCGCACGGGTGCTCTCCGCTGTGGAGACCCCCAAGTTCGCCGAGTATTTCACCCGGGATGCTGCGGACCGCTATCTGAAGGACGGGTATGTGACCCTGTTCGCCTGCGGCACCGGCAACCCCTACTTTACCACAGACACCGGTGCGGTGCTGCGGGGCGTAGAGATCGAGGCGGATGCGGTGCTGCTGGCCAAGAACGTGGACGGTGTGTATTCCGCGGACCCCAATTTGGACCCTATGGCTGTGAAATTTGACGAGCTGACCTATGACGAGGTTCTGGCACGTCACCTGAAGGCCACGGACACCACGGCCATGACCCTGGCCATGGACAACCACATGAAGCTGGTGTGCTTCGCACTGAAAGACCCTGAGAATATTCTCCGTGTGGTGCACGGGGAGAAAATTGGAACCACTGTGAAGGAGGACTAAGAAAATGAGTGTTGATTTCAATGAATTCAGCCGCAGAATGGACAAGACCCTGGAGGTGCTGGGAGAGAACTTCGGCTCCGTCCGGGCAGGCCGGGCTAATGCAAAGGTTCTGGACCGCATCAGCGTGGAATACTATGGACAGGAAACGCCTCTGAACGGTGTGGCTACCATTTCCTCTCCCGATGCCCGGACTCTGGTCATCCAGCCCTGGGATGCCAAGCTTCTCAAGGACATCCAGAAGGCCATCCAGGCTTCCGACCTGGGCATCAACCCCCAGAATGACGGCCGGGTTATCCGGTTGGTATTTCCCCAGCTCACTGAGGAGCGTCGGAAGGACCTGACCAAGCAGGTGCGGAAGTATTCCGAGGAGGCCAAGGTGGCCATGCGGAACATCCGCCGAGACGGCATGGACTATATCAAGAAGCTAAAAAAGAATTCCGAGATCACCGAGGATGACCAGAAGAAGGCCGAGAAGGATCTCCAGGACCTGCTGGACAAGTACATCAAGAAGGTGGACGACGTTCTGGCAGCCAAGGAAAAGGAATTGATGGCGATCTGAGTCGCTTCAAGACGATGGGGGCGCTTGCGCCCCCATTGCGATTCCAGAGTAAAAGAGTAAGAGAGGGATTTTTTATGCCAGAAACACCACCCAGACATATTGCCATCATCATGGACGGCAACGGTCGCTGGGCCAAGCTGCGAGGCCTGCCCCGTACTGCCGGTCATGCAGCCGGCGCCGAGACCTTCCGGACCATCGCCAATTACTGCCGTACCCTGGGCGTGGAGTATCTGACGGTGTACGCTTTCTCCACCGAGAACTGGAAGCGTTCCACGGAGGAGATCGGCGGCATTATGAAGCTGCTGGCCAAATATCTGCGGGAGGCCATGGCAGATATGGAGAAGAACCATGTGCGCTTCCGCTTCTGGGGAGATCTGAGCAGGCTCTCTCCGGAGCTGCAAAAGCTCTGTATGGATGCCCAGAACCGCTCGGCATCCTTTGACGATGTGCAGGTGAATTTCTGCCTGAATTACGGCGGCCGGGATGAAATCGTCCGGGCTGCACGGGACCTGGCCACACGGGCCAAGGCGGGGACATTGGACCCCGATGAGATCACCGAGGACCTGTTTGCCCAGTCCCTGTACTCCGCAGGCGTGCCGGATCCGGAGTTGGTCATTCGCCCCTCCGGGGAGAAACGGCTCAGCAATTTTCTGCCCTGGCAGACGGTCTATTCGGAATTTGTATATATGAATGTACTTTGGCCCGACTTTACTCCGACGGATCTGGACAAGGCCATTGCGGAATATCACCGGCGCTCCCGCCGGTTTGGAGGCGTGTAACCATGAAAACTAGAGTGATTGCAGCGGCGGTGCTGCTGCCCCTGCTGCTCATCGCCGTGCTGTTCCTGCCGAAGATCGTTACTGCGGTGATTTTTGGCGCACTGGCAGCCATTGCTGCGTACGAACTGCTGTACCGGACGGATCTGGTGAAGGAGGTCCGGCTGGTGGCGTACAGCGCCGTCATTGCTTTCGGCGTGAGCCTGTGGAGCCTCTACGGAAAACAATACACCTGGGCCATGATCGGCATTCTGGTGTTTTTTGCCGCTCTTTTCGGGGAAATGATGGCCTCTCACGTGAAAATTTCCTTTGAAAAAGTGGCCTATTGCCTGGCGGCGGGATTGCTGCTGCCGTACCTGCTGACCAGCATCGTCCGCATACACAGCTGGCCTCTGGGGCGGCGGTATGTGTTCATTCCCTTCATTCTTGCGTTTCTGTCCGATACGGGAGCCTACTTTGCAGGTCGGGCCTTCGGCAAGCATAAGCTGGCCCCGGTCATCAGCCCGCACAAGACGGTAGAGGGCGTTGTGGGCGGCGTGCTGGGTGCCATCTTTGGTATGCTGATTTTCTGCCTGGTGATGCAGCTGGGTTTCAAAATGCAGGTGAACTACCTTTATGCCGTTCTCTACGGTGTGGTGGGTTCCCTGGGCGCTGTGTTCGGGGATCTGTGCTTCTCTGTCATCAAGCGCCAGACGGGCATGAAGGATTACGGCAATCTCATTCCCGGTCACGGCGGCGTGCTGGACCGGTTCGACTCCATGATGGTAGTGGGCCCGCTGTCCGAGCTGCTTCTGCTGCTCTTGCCGGTGGCCGTGGGGAAATAAAAATGGTGAAATGTGTCAGTATTTTGGGATCCACCGGGTCTATCGGACGGCAGAGCCTGGACATTGTAAAGCACCTGGGCATTGGCGTTGCGGCCCTGACCGCCGGGAAAAGCGTGGAGCGCATGGCAGAGCAGTGCCGGGAATTCCGGCCCAGGCTGGCTGTCATGGCCACGGAGGAAGCGGCGGCGGCGCTGGCGGAGAAAACTTCCGACTTGCCTATGGATGTGGAATGGGGCGAAGCGGGACTTCTCCACGCCGCCTCCATGGAGGAAGCGGATTGCGTAATTACTGCCGTGGTGGGAATGCTGGGCTTAAAGCCCACCTTGGAGGCCATCCGGCGGAAAAAGCGCATCGGCCTTGCCAATAAGGAGACTCTGGTCTGCGCCGGGGAACTGGTCATGGCGGAGGCAAAACAATACGGGGCCGAGATCGTCCCGGTGGATTCGGAACATTCTGCAATTTTCCAGTGCCTCATGGGGGCAGAGGAGAAGCGGGAGATCCGGCGGCTCATCCTGACCTGCTCCGGTGGACCCTTCTTCGGAAAAAGCGCCGAAGAATTAAAATCCGTCACCAAAGCGGATGCCCTGCGGCATCCCAACTGGAAGATGGGACCAAAAATCACCATCGATTGTGCTACCCTGATGAACAAGGGCCTGGAAGTCATCGAAGCCATGCGGCTCTATGGCCTGCCCGTGGAGCAGGTGGATGTGCTGATCCACCGGCAGAGCATCGTTCATTCCATGGTGGAGTTTGTAGACGGGGCCGTCATGGCCCAACTGGGGACCCCGGATATGCGCCTGCCCATTCAGCTGGCCATGACCTATCCGGAGCGGAAAGAATGCGTTGTGGACCGGCTGGACCTGACCCGATGCGCCGCCCTGACCTTCACGAAGCCCGACACGGACAGCTTCCCCTGTCTCGCCCTGGCCCGGGAATGCGCTAAGGCCGGCGGCAACGTCTGCGCCGCCATGAACGGCGCCAACGAGGCGGCGGTGGGCCTGTTTTTGGAAGACAAAATCGCATTCCCGGATATTTACCGGCTGGTGAAGTCCGCAGTGGATCGGATCAGTTTTGTGCAGGACCCCGATTTGGAGAAAATTTTGACCACAGACCGGCTGGCCCGGCAGTCGGTCCTGGAATCTATGTAATGTGAGGCGCTTATGACGATTGTATTGGCAATTCTGCTGTTCAGTGTTCTGATTTTTGTCCACGAACTGGGCCATTTTCTGGTAGCCAAGGCTTCCGGGGTCCAGGTCAATGAGTTTTCCCTCTTTATGGGTCCCGCCATTTTCAAAAAGCAGGTGGGGGAGACCCGATATGCTATCCGCTGCATCCCTATCGGCGGCTACTGCGCCATGGAGGGCGAGGACGAGGACAGCGACAATCCCCGTGCCTTCGGCCAGGCCAAGTGGTGGAAGCGGTTCCTGATCCTGGCGGCGGGAGCCTTCATGAACTTCCTGGCGGGACTGGTGCTTTACGCCATCGTGTTCGGCCCGTCCCAGCAGTTCGTGGTGCCGGAAGTCACCCAAATCGAATCCAACAGCGCCCTGGCGGAGAACAACGGCCTCCAGGCGGGGGACCGCATTCTGGCCATCGACGGGGAAAGGCTCTATGTTCAGAGCGATTTCAACATGATCCTGAATGTCAAGGGCGGCGAGACCCACAGTTTTACCGTGAGACGGAATGGGGAGAGAATTACCCTACCGGAAGTCTCCACGGAGCGCCGGGAGTTCCCGGACGGCAACGGCGGCACCAGCTTGCGCTATGGGCTGACCTTCGGCGTGAAGCAGGCGACCTTCGGGGACCGGGTGGCTTATGTGTGGAACACGGCCATGGATTCCGTCCGGACCGTGCGGCTGAGCCTGCAAATGCTTTTCTCCGGTCAGGCCGGGTTCAAGGACTTGTCCGGCCCGGTGGGCATCGTGGACCAGATCAACACCGTGGCTCAGGAGTCGGAGACGAAGCAGGAAGCCATGCTGAATATTCTTTACTTTATGGGCTTCATCGCCATCAATCTGGCGGTGATGAATATGCTGCCCCTGCCCGCTCTGGACGGCGGACGCATCGTCTGTCTGCTGCTGACCACGGCGGTGGAGGCCATCACGAAGAAAAAGATCAATCCCAAGTACGAGGCCTATCTCCACGGAGCGGGCATGATCCTGCTGCTGGGGCTCATGGCCGTCATCATGTTCAAGGATATTTTCACCATCATCAAGAGGTAATACTATGACGAGACAGATCAACGTAGGCGGCGTGAAAATTGGCGGCGGCGCACCGGTGGTCATCCAGTCCATGCTCAATACCCGCACCACCGACGTGGCCGGGTCGCTGGATCAGATCAAGCGGCTGAAAACCGCCGGATGCCAGATTGCCCGCCTGGCGGTGCCGGATATGGAAGCCGCCGCAGGCTTCCGGGAAATTGCCAAAGACAGCCCCCTGCCCCTGGTGGCAGATATTCATTTCGACTATCGGCTGGCCATTGCGGCCGCCGAGGGCGGCGCTGCCAAAATCCGCATCAACCCCGGCAATATCGGAGGGGAGGACCGGGTGCAGGCGGTGGTGGACGTGTGCAAGAGCCGCCATATCCCCATCCGCATCGGCGTCAACGGCGGCAGTCTGGACAAGAAGCTGCTGGAAAAATATGGCCATCCAACGGCGGAGGCCCTGGTGGAAAGCGCCTTTTCCCACCTGGAACTGCTGGAAAAATACGGGTTTTATGACACCTGTGTGTCCATGAAGTCGTCCACTGTTCCCACCATGGTGGCAGCGGCCCGGCTGTTCCGGGAAAAGTGCGACTACCCCCTCCACATCGGCGTTACCGAGACGGGACCGGTGCGGATGGGCCTTATCAAGTCTGCCATGGGCATCGGGGCTTTGCTCCTGGACGGCATTGGCGACACCCTCCGGGTGAGCCTTACCGACGACCCGGTGGAGGAGGTCTATGCTGCCAGGGACATTTTGAAAGCGGCGGGCCTTCGGAAAGACGGTGTGAACATCATATCCTGCCCCACCTGCGGACGGACCCGCATTGATTTGATCGGTCTGGTGCGGCAGGTGGACGAGGCCCTGAAAAACTGCGAAAAGCCCATCACCGTGGCGGTCATGGGCTGCGTGGTCAACGGCCCCGGCGAGGCCCGGGAAGCCGACATCGGCATTGCCGGCGGCGACGGCTGCGGTCTGCTTTTCGAGCATGGAGAGCCGGTGTGCAAGCTGTCCTATGAGGAACTTCTGCCGGAGCTTTTACGGCGGATAGACGCATTATAAGGAGAAAAATGAAAGAATCCGTTTCCTTTTTACAGATGTTTTCCGAATATCGCCCCGGGGAGGATCTCTCCGGGGTGCTTTCCGTGGTGCGCATCACGGGAGCGGACCTGGACCCGGCTACCCGGCAGGCGGTGGTGACGCTGTATGCTGACCAGTATATTCCCATGCGGCTTCTGGAAAAGGTGGAACGGGACATCTGCAGCCTGTACGGCCTGCGGCATTTTGAAATACACATGACCCATCCGGCGGAGGAGTTGCAGAAAGTCGAGCCGGAAGAGCTGATGCAGCTTTTCGTGGAGGAGAACTCTATGAACCGGGCTTCCCTGGCGGGGGCCGGGTGGAAATGGGACGGCGATGCCCTGGTAATTTCCCTCCGGGCCAACGGCAAAGCCGCCCTGGAGGAGGTTGTCCCGGCAGTTTGTCGGAAATTGACGGAGCGGTTCGGAAAGGCCCCGGTATTTAAGATCCTCTCCGCCCACGAACTGTCCGGTCAGGCACTGTTTGACGCTTTGGAGACCATGCGCTCCACCACGGCGGCAGCCATGCCCGCATCGGTTTGCAGCGGCGATAAGAAAGCCTCCGACGGGCCTAAGCAGGACCAGCCCCAGAGCGAGGAGGCCCTGTACGGAAAGCCTTTCCGGGGCAATCCCGTGCCCATGAAGGATCTGAGCATTGACATGGGTTCCGTTATTGTGGAGGGCCGGGTGTTCAGCGTAGATCATCGGGAGCTGAAAAAGCGCAACGCCTGGATTGTCAGCTTCGATATGACCGACAACACCGGCTCCGTGCGGCTCCAGCGGTTCCTGGAAAACAGCGAGGCCAAGAAAATCCTGGACCATTTGCAGGTGGGCAACATCCTGAAAGTCCAGGGCCGTACCGAACTGAACCGCTACGACAACGAAATGAACATTAAGCCCTTTGCCATCATGCCAGGCTCCATGCCTGCCCGGAAGGACACCGCTCCCGGGGAGAAGCGGGTGGAGCTGCACCTGCACACCACCATGAGCAACATGGACGCCCTGACGGATACCGCTGCAGCGGTGAAGCAGGCAGCGGCCTGGGGCCATAAGGCCATCGCCATCACGGACCACGGCGTGGCCCAGTCCTTCCCGGATGCGATGAAGGCAGCCGCCAAGGCCAAGGTGGCGGGGACGGACCAGAACATCAAGATCCTCTACGGCTGCGAGGGCTACTACGTCAACGACGTGGACGACCGTATCGTGGTCCACGGAGAGAAAAACATTACTTTTGACGAGGAATATGTGGCTTTTGACCTGGAAACAACGGGCCTTTCCTCCAAGAAAGACAAAATCATCGAGATCGGCGCCGTGATTCTGAAAAACGGCCGGGAGGTGGACCGGTTCCAGACTTTTGTGGACCCGGAGCAGCATCTGGAGCCGAAAATCGTTGAATTGACGGGCATCACTGAAGATATGCTGAAGGGCGCACCAAAAATCGAGGAGGTTCTGCCAAAATTCCTGGAATTCTGCGGGGACCGGGTGCTGGTGGCCCACAATTCCGACTTCGACACGGGCTTCATTCGGGCGGAGTGCCTGCGGCAGGGCTATGAATTCACCGCAACGGCTCTGGACACCCTGATTCTTTCTCAGAATCTCATGCCCCAGCTGAACAAATTTAAGCTGGACATTGTTTCCAACGCCCTGAGTCTGCCGGACTTCAATCACCACCGGGCGGCGGACGATGCCATGACCTGCGGCCTGATCTTCCATCGCTTCATCGAAAAGCTGGAAGAACTGGACATTCACGACCTGCAAAGCATCAACCCGGCCATGATGAAGCTCCGCTCCAAGAGCCGTATCGGGGATCGCCATGCCCGGCACATCATTCTTTTTGCCAAGAATCAGGTGGGCCTGCGGAATCTTTATCATCTCATCTCCGATTCCAACCTGAAATACTTCAAGCGGGTGCCTCGTATCCCCAAGTCTGACCTGATGGAAATGCGGGAGGGCCTGATCATCGGCTCCGCCTGCGAGGCCGGCGAGCTCTTTCAGGCCATTCTGGACGGGAAAAGCGAGGATGAACTGAAGCGCATCGCTTCCTTCTATGATTTTCTGGAAATTCAGCCTCTGGCCAACAACCGCTTCATGCTTGCCAAGGGCATTGCCAACAGCGACGAGGACCTGAGGAACTTCAACCGCACCGTGGTCCGGCTGGGCGAAGAACTGGACAAGCCTGTGGTGGCCACCGGCGACGTCCACTTCCTGAATCCGGAGGACGAAATCTTCCGGCATATCCTGCTGTCCACCAAGGGCTTTGACGACTGCGACCGGGAAAATCCCCTGTATTTCCGCACTACCGATGATATGCTCCGGGAGTTTTCCTATCTGGGGGAGGAGAAGGCCTATGAAGTGGTGGTCAAGAACACGAACGCCATTGCGGATATGGTGGAGACTCTGCGGCCTGTGCCCCATAACCTGTTCGCTCCTAAAATTGAAAACTCCGTGGAGGACCTGAAGGCCCTGGTGTATGGCAAGCTGCACCGGCTGTACGGAGAAAATCCTCCGGAACTCATCACCAAGCGTGTGGAAACGGAGCTCCACGACATCATCAACTGCCACTATGACGTGATTTACATGTCCGCCCAGAAGCTGGTGCAGAATTCCTTGGAGCATGGCTATCTGGTTGGTTCCCGTGGCTCCGTGGGTTCCTCCATCGTGGCCTACATGGCAGGCATCACGGAAGTGAATTCCTTTCCGCCCCACTATCGCTGCCCCAACCCGGAGTGTAAATACACCACATTTGATGTGCCTAAGGGCTACGGCTGCGGAGCAGACCTACCGGACGCCATCTGTCCCAAGTGCGGCAGCAAGTTTGATAAGGACGGCTTCAACATCCCTTTCGAGACCTTCCTGGGCTTCGGCGGCGATAAGGTCCCGGATATTGACCTGAACTTCTCTGGTGAATACCAGTCCAAGGCCCACGCCTACTGCGTGGAAATGTTCGGAAAATCCCATGTGTTCCGGGCCGGGACCGTGGGCACCGTGGCGGAAAAAACGGCCTTCGGGTATGTGAAAAAGTATCTTTCCGAGCGGAATCTCACTGCCACCCGTGCGGAGGAAAACCGGCTGGCCTCCGGCTGCGTGGGTGTGCGCCGGACCACCGGCCAGCACCCTGGCGGCCTGGTGGTCATTCCGCAGGAAAATGAAATCTGGGACTTCTGCCCGGTGCAGCACCCGGCGGACGACCCCAATTCCGATCAGATTACCACCCATTTTGAATACCACTCCATGGAGGAGAACCTGCTGAAGCTGGATATGCTGGGCCACGATGACCCCACCATGATCCGGATGATGGAGGATATGACCGGTGTGGACGCCAAGACGATCCCCCTGGATGACAAGAACACCATGTCCATCTTCACCTCCTCCAAGGTCCTGGGCTATGAGGATGACCCTATCTTAGGCCCCACCGGGGCCGTGGCTATCCCGGAATTCAACACCCATTTTACTCGTGGAATGCTGCTGGACACCATGCCCACCCGGTTCGATACGTTGCTGCGGCTTTCCGGCTTCTCCCACGGTACGGACGTGTGGCTCGGCAACGCCAAAGATCTCATTACCTCCAAAACCGCCACCGTCGATCAGGCCATCGGCTGCCGTGACGACATTATGCTCTATCTTATTTCCTGCGGAATGCCGGAAAAGCGGTCCTTCAAGATCATGGAGGCCGTCCGAAAGGGCAGAGGCCTGCCGGAGGGGGCCGAGGAGGAAATGATCGCCGCAGGAGTCCCCAACTGGTACATCACCTCCTGCAAGAAGATCAAGTACTTGTTCCCCAAGGCCCACGCTGTGGCTTACGTGATGATGGCCTTCCGAATTGCCTGGTTCAAGGTCTATCACCCCCTGGCCTTCTATGCTGCCTATTTCTATCGGCGCAGCCAGAAGGGCGGCTTCGATGCGGTGTTGATGACCAACGGCATGGAGTCCGTGAAGGCCAATATCAAGGCCATCTCCGAGAATGAGGATGCCACCGATAAGGACGAGGACCTGCTGACCACCCTGGAAGTGGTCTACGAATACTACCTCCGGGGCTTCGAGTTTGCCCCCATCGACCTATATCGGAGCCACGCCATCAAGTTCGTCATTGAGGACGGGAAGCTGCTGCCACCCTTCGTGGCTATTTCCGGCCTGGGCGAAAGCGCTGCCTGGGATCTGATGGAGGGAAGGAAAGGCAAGACATTTCTGTCCATCGAGGAGGTGGCGGCGGCTTGCCCCAAGGTCTCCAAGCCCCACATTCAGATGCTGAAGGACGCCGGAGCGTTCGGTAGTCTGCCGGATACCTCTCAGGTGAGTTTGTTCTGAAAAAAGCCCCCGAAACGGAAAAATCCGTTCCGGGGGCTTCGTCCTATTGGTGTAAATCAGATGGTGAAGGCCACCAAAGCCACTTCCTTGCCGGTTTTCTTGGAAAGCAGCTGTTCCAGTTCCGTGATCTTGGCCAGGGCCTCGGCGTCGTCGTTCAGGGAAGCGTAGCGGATGGGGCTGTATGCCACCAGAGAGACCTCCTTACCGGTCTTGGCGGCCAACTCCTGCTCCAGAGCGGTAATGGAGGCCAGCAGGTCCTCACGGCCATTCAGATTCGTATAAGTGTTCATTAGAATATCCTCCTTGGTATTTTCCAAAAGTATAGCATATGCTTCGGGGAATTTCAATCCCGAAAGGGTCATTTCAGCAGCCAGGGATAATCCCGCCTGCAATCCACGATCCAGTCCACATATACGGTGTCGTTCCAGACCGGATACAGGACCAGGAAGCAGTTCTCGGCAAATCGTTTGTGGTAGCGATAGGGCGGGATGAATTCGGTGCCGAAAAACGGATGGCCCTGGGGCATTTGTTCCAAACTGCAGAATTCTTCCAGAAACCGCTTTTCCACTGCCCGGCGGTCTGCCTGAGCGAGAAAGCGAGGATGCTGGCCCAGTATTTGTCTGGCCTGGTCGGAGACGATAACGGCGTACCGCATGCCAGATCTTTGCCCAGAACGTCATCCAGATAGTGGCCCGATTCTTCGAGTGTGCAGCCTGTTCTCCCGTAGAACCGGTCCTCCTCCACGCCGAGCAGCTGCTCCCGCAGGGCAAGTATTTTTTCGGCGGATAAAGCTGTCGATGTCCGTGACTACCGGGTCGCCTTCTCCGTTTTTGGCCAGGTAAACGGGGTCTGGGTGCTGCGGCACAGGGCAGTGATTTCATTATCATTTTGCCGAATGGCAACGGAAGGACGGATGTTCGTTGGAAAATCTCTTTGTAGCGGAATGATGATTATCTATAGAATTGTAATGCTA
This sequence comes from Clostridiales bacterium, assembly GCA_022770345.1. Classification (GTDB taxonomy): domain Bacteria; phylum Bacillota; class Clostridia; order Oscillospirales; family Oscillospiraceae; genus Faecousia. The sequence continues at coordinate 14,095 of JALEII010000070.1, forward strand.
TTCTGTCAAGCCGCAGGCGCTGACTTGATTTGTCGGCAAACCATGTTACAGAGGAAATCATCCGCTGGAAAAGCGTGGGCAATTCGTAATGGCCACGTTTTTTGAAATACGGTTCGTTCAGGCGGCAGGTGTATTCGCTGCCTCCAGCATGTTTTCAATAAAAATCCCGTAGCCCGTGTCGGGCTGGTTCACCAGC
>JALEII010000106.1 GCA_022770345.1 Clostridiales bacterium
TTTATGAGTACCCCCGGCGGGGCGAAAGGCTTCCCCTGGAGGGGAAGCTGGCAGCCCGTAAGGGCTGACTGATGAGGTCGAAGCTGCCGATTATCACCATAAGTTGGTAGAGCGCTGTTATCTTCGACCTCATCCGTCACGGGCTGTGGCCCGTGACACCGTAGTAGAGGTATGACTGCCACCGGCAGTCATATAGATTTTTGATTCGCTGCGCGGAGCACCACCCTCCAGGGGAAGCCTTTGCTCTGTCCCATCAGTTGCAGCGCCGATTTTCACTGCTCAAGTATCGCAGGCGGGCGGGGCATGCCGCCGCCCCTACAACGCTACGTTGGGAGTCTTTCCGCCGCTTATTTTTAGCACTCTAATTACCAGAGTGCTAATATTATACCCCTCTCTGAAAAAATTGCAAGAGGTCTGTCAGAAAGTTCTTGGAATATTTACAATTTTGTGGTATGCTTATGCTGTGTAGATATGCGGCTTGGGAACGGCCCTCTGAGGAAAGCCTTCTCCTGGAGGAGAAGCTGTCAGCCCGCAAGGGCTGACTGATGAGGTCGAAGCTACCAATCATCGCCATAAGTTGGTACTACGCTGCAACCTTCGACCTCATCCGTCACGGGCAATAGCCCGTGACACCGTAGTAGAGGTATGACTGCCACCGGCAGTCATATAGATTTTTGATTCGCTGCGCGGAGCACCACCCTCCAGGGGAAGGCTTTGGCTGGTGGTACATCGATAGCCCCTACCGCCCCTCATCCGGTCCGGCTTGAGCCGGACCACCTTCCCCTCCAGGGGAAGCCTTTGCTCTGTCCCATCAGTTGCAGCGCCGATTTTCACTGCTCAAGTATCGCAGGCGGGCGGCTCAACTTCGTTAAAAAACATTTACCATATATTAAGGAGACACCACATGATCACAGTATCGAATCTCGGAATGCAGTTCGGCGGCCAATGGCTTTTCCAGCACGTGGATCTGCAATTCCTGCCCGGCAACTGCTACGGCATCATCGGCGCCAACGGTGCCGGCAAATCCACGTTCCTGCGCATTCTCACCGGGGAACTGGAATCCACCAACGGCTCCGTCACCATTGACCCCACCAAGCGCCTTTCCGTGCTGAAGCAGAACCAGAACGCCTACGACGACTTCACCGTCATGGACACGGTCATCATGGGCAATCAGCACCTCTACGACGTGATGAAGGAAAAGGACGCCATTTACGAAAAGCCAGACTTTTCCGATGCGGACGGCCTCCGGGCCGCCGACCTGGAAGCGGAATTCGCAGAGCTGGGCGGCTGGGAGGCGGAATCCGACGCTTCCCGGATTCTGCAGGGCCTTGGCATCGGCACGGAGCTGCATTATGAACAGATGGCCAATGTGGACCCCCGGCAAAAGGTGAAGGTCCTGCTGGCCCAGGCCCTGTTCGGCAACCCGGACATCGTCATGCTGGACGAGCCCACCAACAACCTGGACATCGAGGCCATCAACTGGCTGGAGGATTTCCTGCTGGACTTCCCCGGCATGGTCATCGCCGTCAGTCACGACCGGCATTTCCTGAATACCGTCTGCACCCACACCGTGGATATTGACTACGGCAAGATCAAGATGTATGTGGGCAACTACGACTTCTGGTACGAGTCCTCCCAGATGGTCCAGGCCATGCTGCGGAACAAGAACAAGAAGAATCAGGAAAAAATCGAGGAATTGCAGCTGTTCATTCAGCGTTTCTCCGCCAACAAGTCCAAGGCCAAGCAGGCCACTGCCCGCCGGAAGCTGCTGGACAAGCTGACCGTAGAGGAAATGCCCGCCTCCACCCGCCGCTACCCCTTCGTGGGCTTCCAGGCGGAGCGGGAACTGGGCAAGGACGTGCTGACGGTGAAGGACGTATCCGTCACCGTAGACGGCGTGAAGCTGCTGGACAACGTGTATTTCTCCGTGAACCGCACGGACAAGATCGCCTTCGTGGGCGAGAACGAGCTGGCCCAGACGGCCCTGTTCAAAATTCTTATGGGCGAGCTGGAGCCGGACGAGGGCAGCGTCAAGTGGGGCGTGTCCACCATCCGCAGCTACCTGCCCAAGGACAACAGCGCCTATTTTGAGGGCAACGACATGGAGCTGGTGGACTGGCTCCGGCAGTATTCCGCCAAGAAGGACGACGTGTACCTGCGGGGCTTCCTGGGCCGGATGCTGTTCTCCAACGAGGACGTGTTCAAACCGGTGAACGTGCTTTCCGGCGGTGAAAAGGTCCGGTGTATGCTGAGCAAAATGATGCTGTCGGGTGCCAATGTGGTCCTGCTGGACCAGCCCACCAACCATCTGGATATGGAGTCCATCCAGGCGGTGAACAAGGGCCTGGAAGCCTTCCAGGGCGTGGTGCTGCTGGCCTCCCACGACCATGAGTTGCTGACCTCCACCTGTAACAGGGTCATTGCCTTCCAGAGCGACGGCACCATCGTAGACCGCTACGGCACCTACGACGATTACCTGGCCTGGCTGGCGGAAAATAAGCAGTAAGGCGAATTTCGTACCAACTCCCGGCGAAGCGCTGCAGGGGCGGCGGCACGCCCCGATGCGCTGGAATTCCATACGCCGAAATGGCGATGCGAAAGGCTTCCCCTGGAGGGTGGTGCTCCGCGCAGCGAATCTGAAATCTATATGACTGCCGGTGGCAGTCATTCCTCTACTACGCTGGCGCAACGTCAGTTGCGACTGATGAGGTCGAAGCTGTCGATTATCACCATAGGTTGGTACGACGCTGTTACCTTCGACCTCATCCGTCACGCCAAAAGGCGTGACACCTTCCCCTCCAGGGGAAGGCTTTTTCTCTGTCCCGGCAGGCGAAGCGTCGATTTTTGCCGCTCTGACATTGTTACCCAGCGGACGGGGCATGCCCCGCCCCTACAAGGCCGAACGGGGCTTTTCTTAAAAAAATCAGCGCCAGCCGATGGGTTTCGGCTGGCGCTTGTGTTCTTTGCTGCTCCGGGCGGTTATTTCTCCTCCGGCAGGGGGAGCGGGGACACCACCGGCTTGCCGTCCCGGTCCAGAAGGACCGTCAGGCCGCCGGCGTAGCCCTCGGCGTGCCACAGGTAATTCACGCCGGTCTTGGTATCCACGAAAATCTCCGTAGAGCCGAAAATCCCCTCGTCATAGACCTTGACGAACCGTTTTTCCGCCATATTACTGCTCCTTCACGCCCTCCACCAGGCCGTTGGCCAGGCCAACCAGGCTCTGCATCTGGGAGGGAATGATGATCTTCGTGGCCTTTCCGTCGGCGACCTTTTCCATGGCCTCGATGGATTTCAACTTGATGACCTGCTCGCTGGGGGCCTTCTCGTTCAGCATCCCCAGGGAGTCGGCCAGGGCCTGCTGCACGGTGCGGATGGCCTGGGCTTCGCCGTCGGCCTTCAGAATGGCGGCTTCCTTCTCGGCCTCGGCCTTCAAAATGGCAGCCTGCTTCTCGGCATCGGCCCGGAGAATGGCGGATTCCTTCTCACCTTCTGCAATCAGAATGGCGGACTTCTTCTGGCCTTCGGCCTGCAGGATGGCCTGACGGCGGTCACGCTCGGCCTTCATCTGCTTCTCCATGGAGTTCTGGATGTCCTGAGGTGGCAGGATGTTTTTCAGCTCCACCCGGTTCACCTTAATGCCCCAGGGGTCCGTGGCCTCGTCCAGAATGGAGCGCATTTTCGTGTTGATGACGTCCCGGCTGGTCAGGGTCTGGTCCAGTTCCAGGTCGCCGATGATGTTCCGCAGGGTGGTGGCCGTCAGGGTCTCCATAGCCATCATGGGCTGCTCCACGCCGTAGCAGTACAGCTTCGGGTCGGTGATCTGGAAATACACGACGGTGTCAATCTGCATGGTCACGTTATCCTTGGTGATCACGGGCTGGGGGGGATAGTCCAGAACCTGCTCCTTCATGCTCACCCGGCGGGCCACCCGGTCAATAAAGGGCACTTTGAAGTGCAGGCCCACGCCCCAGACGCTCTGGAACGCACCCAGCCGTTCGATGACATAAGCCTTGGACTGCTGGACCACGGTAATGTTGGAAACGATAATGACAAATGCCAGCACAACGATGCCCAAAATGATATAACCCATACTTTTTACCTCCTGAAAATGTTCAAATTTCTACGTTTTCCTTTACGGGCGTCACAAATGCCCGGACGCCCTCGATGCGGTCCACCCGAACCACCGTTCCGGCGGGGATGGGGTCTCCGGAGGTGCTCCTGGCCGCCCAGCTCATGGCACCCAGCTTCACCCGGCCGACGGCTTCCAGATTATGGATGTCCTCGGTGACGATGCCCTCGGTGCCCGGCAGACTGTCCACATTGGTGCGGGTCTTTTTGAGGTACTTCCGTGCCAGTGGCCGCAGGGCTGCCAGCAAAATGCCGGACACTGCCAGAAAGACCACCGCCTGGACCACAGGGCCCGCCCCCAGCGCCGCTGCGATGAGCGCACACAGGGAACCGGCTGCGAACCATATGGAGACCATCGCTACCGTCCCGGCTTCCACCAGGGCAAACAGCACCGTCAGGCCCAACCACAGGATCATGTATTTCACGCTGCTTCCTCCTTTCCCTTGGATGGCTTTATTCTAACAGATTTTTTCCCCGCTGTCTATTGACGGTTTCGTAGAATCCTTCTAAAAACTTGTAAAAAATGACGGGTTCTCAGCGCATCCGGGAGAAAACGGGATTTTTGACCGGAAAATCTTTTCCATGACCGTCTGAGGTGGTCCGAATCTTCTTTTTGTGGTCTTATAATTATATTTCATGGTTATATGACCACATAACTTCCGGGAGGTCTTTTCGGAAATTCCCCCCGTTTTCCGGTGTTCTTCCCAATTCATAACATTCTATTTCCGGAATTTGTGCAATATTTTTCGGAAAGTCAGAAGAAATCCGCCTCTTTTCTGTACCGTGCAAAAATTTGGAAAAGCGGTTGCGCCCGGGGCGTATCTGGTGTATAATGGAGTCGAAATCAGGGGCATTGCGCCCTATTATAAGGAGTTGTAACGTCATGTTTGAATCGATGATCGAGACCCTGAAAGCAAATCCCCGGAAGATCGTCTTTACCGAAGGCCCCGACGCACGTATTCTGGAGGCCGCTTCCCGTCTGAAGAAGGACGGCTTCCTGACCCCCATTCTGGTGGGCAACGTAGAGGAAGTCACCGCCGCCGCCAAGGCCGGCAACTTCGACATCGAGGGTCTGGAAATTCTCGACCCGGCTACTTACCCCGCCATGGAGGAAATGGTGGAGAAGATGGTGGAGCTGCGCAAGGGCAAGATGACCGCCGACGACTGCCGGAAGGCCCTCGCCAAGGGCAACTACTTCGGCACCATGCTGGTGAAGATGGGCTATGCCGATGCGCTGCTGGGCGGCGCGACCTATTCCACCGCCGATACCGTCCGGCCCGCTCTGCAGCTGGTCAAGACCAAGAAGGGCGCCCATCTGGTGTCCTCCTGCTTCATTCTGGTCCGTGGGGACGAGAAGCTGGCCATGGGCGACTGCGCCATCAACATTGACTATCAGGATACCGTGGACAAGGACGGCAACGTGGTCGTGTCCGCTGCTCAGAAGCTGGCCGAGGTGGCCATCGAGACCGCCAAGACTGCCAAGGTCTTCGGCATTGACCCGAAGGTCGCCATGCTGAGCTTCTCCACCAAGGGCTCCGGCAAGGGCGGCACCGTGGCGCTGAGCCAGCAGGCCACCGCGATCGCCAAGGAAATGGCTCCCGATCTGGCTCTGGACGGCGAAATGCAGTTCGACGCCGCCGTGTCCCCTGTTGTGGGCCAGCTGAAGTTCCCCGGCTCCAAGGTGGCAGGCTACGCCAACACCTTTATCTTCCCCTGCATCGAGGCCGGCAACATCGGCTACAAGATCGCCCAGCGGCTGGGCGGCTATGAGGCTTACGGTCCCATCCTGCAGGGCCTGAACGCCCCCATCAACGACCTGTCCCGTGGCTGCAATGCCGACGAGGTCTATAAGATGGCCATTATCACCGC
>JALEII010000111.1 GCA_022770345.1 Clostridiales bacterium
ATACTTATCTCACCCGAGAGACATTGTCCTACCAGTCTTACCTTTTCCTCTGCACTCAGTTTCTGTTTGCGTGGCATAAAAACAACCCCTATGAAAGACAGTTTTGTTTTTTCACTGTCTCTCATAGGGGTAGCATATCATTTTCGCTCCCTTTTTCATATCAAATTTGCATGATTCAAAATCGCTTCTTCAATTCTCTGAGGCTCAATGCCTATATAGCGCTGTGTAACTGCGGCAGAGCTGTGCTGTAAAAGCCGCTGCACCAAAGCAATGTCATAGCCATTCGCCTTATAAATTTCCGTTGCATACCACTTGCGGAAGCTGTGCGTTCCGATTTCCTCATAGCCCAGATAATCACAGACAAGCGCAAGCTGCTTCTGAACGGCTCGCTCTGTGATGGGGAAAATCAAGTCTCTTGCGCCAATGCCGTTGCGAAGGCAGTAGTTCTCGATGTACTGTTTCACCACAAGGGGAACCGTGAACACTCTGCGCTTGCCCGTTTTCTGCTCAACGATGCCAAGCGAGCAAAGTACCGGCGAACAAGTCGTCGTTGCCCACTGGGGTAGTCTGCCCTTTGCAAACCGTCACCCAAATCCGGTTATGCTAAAAATGCAGTTCCACAGGTTGGGGCTTGAGGCAATACTGCTATTGTTCGGTTTCTGATTTGGTTCGTTTGGCGACAATTGGAGTTGCGTTTTTTGTGCGATAACCTCGGTTACCGCACTTTTTATTGCTCATTTTGGGCTTTCCGGGTGCCGCCCCCTCCCCCGCCGCACCATATTTTGCTTCATGCGGAGAAATCATATTTTCCCAGTCTTTCTTTCGAATTGTATTCATTTTTTACCACCTATTTTAGAATATATTAAACAGTAGCAAAATAGAATACAATAAAGGCAAGGGAGTGAGACCATTATGGAGAAATTCGTTGCCCGGAAACCGGAAAAAGAGGTCATTTCCATGCGTATCCTGACGGATACTCTGGCTGTCCTGGACGCAAAGGCCGCTTCTATCGGCATCAGCCGCAATGAGCTCATCAATCAGATGATTCTTTTCGCCCTGGCCAACATGGATGACCCCGGACAAGCAAAGGCCCCGCCGCTATGATTCGACCATAGCGGCGGGTGCCGCTTTTATCGCAATATCAGATTTCCATGATGACGGGCAGGATCATAGGGTTGCGCTTGGTGTGCTTGTACAGATAGCCGCTCAGGTCGCTCTTGATGGCGGACTTGATGGTGGCCCAATCCCGACTCCGCTTGCGCCCGCAGCGCTCCACGGCTTCGGTGGCCACTTCTTTCAGCTCGTCCATCAGGTCCTCGGACTCCTTCACATAGATAAAGCCACGGGTAATGATGTCCGGGCCGGTAAGAATACTGCCGTCCTGGCTGCTCAGGTTCACGCAGACTACGATCATGCCATCCTGGGCCAGATGCTTCCGGTCCCGCAGAACCACGCTGCCTACGTCGCCAACACCGGTACCGTCCACAAAGACCTTTCCGGCGGTGACGGTGCCGTTGACCTTACAGGTCTTGGGGGTGAACTCGAACACCGTGCCGATGTCCCCAATGAACACATTCTTGGCGCTCATGCCCATGCTCTGGGCCAGTTTGGAATGAATCTGCAGGTGCCGCTGCTCGCCGTGGACCGGAATGAAGAAGGTGGGTTTCACCAGACCATGGATGATTTTCAGTTCCTCCTGGCAGGCATGGCCGGACACGTGGAGGCCCTCGCTCTTTTCGTATACGACTTCTGCGCCCTTCCGATACAACTCATTGATGATGCGGGAAATGGCCTTCTCATTGCCGGGGATGGCAGAAGCGGAAATAATGATCCGATCTCCGGGCTGAATTTCCACCTGCTTATGGGTGGAGAAAGCCATGCGATACAGCGCAGACATATTCTCGCCCTGGGAGCCGGTGGACACAATGACCACCTTGTTCTTGGGCAGGCTCTTGATGGCCGCCAGGTCCACGATCAGACCTGCGGGCACTTTCAGATAGCCCAGTTCCTGGGCCACTTTCAGCATATTTTCCATGCTGCGGCCGGACACGGCCACCTTCCGGCCATACCGCTTGGCGGTGGCGATGACCGCCTGGATGCGATGCATATTGGAGGCAAACGTGGTGACGATGATGCGCTGGTCGCAGTTCTTGAACTGCCGGTCCAGGCTCTCGGCCACGATGTTCTCGCTGGGGGTGTAGCCTGCTCGCTCCACGTTGGTGGAGTCGCACAGCAGGGCCAGAACGCCCTCGTTGCCCAGTTCGCCCAGGCGGGCCAGGTCGGTCATGCCGTCCTTGGCGGTAGGGTCGATCTTGAAGTCACCGGTCATCACCACGGTCCCCACGGGGGTCCGGATGGCAAAGCACACGGCGTCGGCAATGGAGTGGTTCACATGGATGAACTCCACGGTGAAGCACCCAGCCTTCACGATGTCCCCGGGCTTATGGGTGACCAGCTTCACGGAATTTGCCAGCCCATGCTCCTCCAGCTTCAATTTAATGAGGCCGTTGGTCATGGCTGTTCCGTGGATGGGACAGTTCACCTGCTGCATACAATAAGGAATGGAACCGATGTGGTCCTCGTGGCCGTGGGTGATGAACATACCCCGCAACTTCTTCTGGTTGGCCACCAGATAGGAAAAATCCGGGATGACCAGGTCCACGCCGTACATGTCCTCCTCCGGGAAGCCCACGCCGCAGTCCACCACGATCATGTCCTTGCCGTATTCCAGGACGGTGATGTTCTTACCGATCTCATCCAGACCGCCCAGAGGGATAATTTTCAATTTTTCAGCCAAAAAATATCATAACTCCTTTCAATATTCACAAGATTGCGAAATGGCAGCACAAAAACAAGCACCCATTCACCCTTGGCTTCGGCCCTGTATCGCCGTCACCGTGGGGAATGCCTGCGAATGTGCTTATTCTCTTACGTTTTCTCCCGGTAGGGTTCGGGATACACCTTGCCGGGACTGCCCACCCGGCTCATGCAAGAATTATTATACCACATAATTCAAAAATGTACACCCTCTTTTTTTCTTTTTTCCGGGCCGGGAGAAAAACAGCTTTTTCCATTCGGAAAAGCGAAATAGGGATTGAACATCGGGGCCGAATTTGATATAATGGACAAAATAGCGGAGCTGTGCGCCGGAAATGGGATACCGGAGCCGATATGGGAGGTAGGAACCATGAATAAAAAGCTGGGGCGGTACCTGGAACCGGCATCCTGGGTATTCTTTGTGATCCTGGGCGTGTTCGTCGTGGCAGCCGCCGCCTTTCAAAACTTTTTTCTGGCAGGCTGTGAGGCGGTGCTGACCATATTGCTGCTGGTGCTGTATCTGCGCCAGCGGAAGCAGCGCAAGGCCGTGCTGCAAAACTATCTCCAGTCGGCTCTGGCCATCCCGGAGGCCGGGACACCGGCGCTTCCCCCCTTCCCGACGGTCATGGTCCGCATGGCTGATGGGGTCATCACCTACGCCAATGAAGATTTTTCCTCTGCGGCGGATCTTCACGACGGGTTCACCGACCGGACTATCACGGAGCTGGTGCCGGAATTGAAGCTGGACTGGCTTAAAGAGGGCAAGCATGAATTTCCCTATGACGTGACCGTCAATGGCCGCCGCTATCGGGTCTACGGTATCCAGAACCGGGCCAATGATGCTGCAGGGACCCTGCTGGCCATCCTGTTTTTCTCCGACCTGACGGAGCTTTATCTGGTTCGGGACGAATACATCCGTTCCCGTCCGGTCATGTCAATCATTTTAATTGACAACTATGAAGAACTGACGAAAAACCTAACCGAGGGGGCCATTTCCACTCTGAACGCCCAGATCGACAGCACCATCACCGGCTGGACGGAACAATACAGCGGCCTCCTGCGCCGGTTGGAGCGGAGCCGTTATCTCTTTCTCTTTGAACGCCGGGATCTGAATCGTGCCATTCAGGATAAATTCTCCCTGTTGGAGCAAATTCATCAAATCACCAGCCCCGCCGGTCTTGCAACGTCCATCTCCCTGGGATTGGGCGTAGATGGGGCCACCTTTGACGAGTGCTACCGCTTCGCTTCCCTGGCCATTGAAATGTCCTTGAGCCGGGGCGGTGACCAGGCTGTCATCAAGGATCGTTATAATTTCAGCTTCTACGGTGGACGGACGAGAGAAACCGACCGCCGCAGCAAGGTCCGCTCCCGTGTGACCGCCAACTCCATTATGGAACTCATCGGCCAAAGCAGTCAGGTGTTCATCATGGGCCACAAAAATGCGGATCTGGACGCTGTGGGTGCAGCAATGGGCATCGGATGCCTGTGCCGGAAAAAGGGCCGGAAATTCAAGATCGTTCTGGACCTGGACAACAATGCGGCAGAAAAGCTGATTGCCGAAATTTGCCAGGTGCCGGAATATAAGGATGCCTTTATCTCCGGTCAGGAGGCGCTACTTCTTTGCGACAGCCATTCCATTCTGGTGGTCGTGGACACCAACCGGCCGGACCAGGTGGAGAGCCAGTCCTTGCTGGAAGCCATTTCCAAGGTCTGTGTGGTAGACCATCACCGCCGTGCGGCGGATTATATTGAGCCGGTGGTGCAGCTTCACGAGCCTTACGCTTCCTCCGCTTCCGAGCTGACCACCGAACTTTTGCAGTACGCCGTAGACAAATCCGATGTGCTGCCCATTGAGGCCAAGAGCCTGCTGGCGGGTATTTTTCTGGACACCAAGAGCTTCAACGTCCGCACCGGTGAGCGTACCTTCGAGGCTGCCGCCTATCTGCGTCAGCTGGGGGCCGATCCCGTGGAAGTCAAGGTGTTGCTGCAGAACGATTTCCAGGACACCATGGCCAAATATCAGATCATCCGCTCCGCCCGGCTCTACCGGCAGGAGATTGCCATCGCAGCTCTGAATGCGGCGACCAGCCGCGTGCTGGCCGCCCAGGCCGCCGATGAGCTCTTGAACATATCCGGCCTCAGCGCCTCCTTTGTGCTTTACCCGGACGGGGATACGGTGAATATTTCTGCCCGTTCCATCGGCAAAGCCAATGTGCAGGTAATTCTGGAGCCTCTGGGCGGCGGCGGAAATGCCGCTACCGCCGGAGCGCAGATGAAGCATACCACCGTCAAGGATGCCCTGGACCAACTGATGGCATCCATTGACCGATTCTATGAAAAATAAGGAAAAAGGAGATATACGATTATGAAAGTGATTCTGTTGCAGGACGTGAAAGGTAAGGGCAAGAAGGGCCAGATGCTGGAGGTTTCCGACGGTTACGCCCGGAATTTCATGCTTCCCAAGAAAATTGCCATCGAGGCCACCCCCGATGCCATCAACACCATGCGCATGAACGACAAGGCTGCCGCCGAGAAGGCCGCCAAGGAGCGGGCCGAGGCCATGGAAATTTCCAAGAAGCTGCGGGAACTGACTGTCACCGTCACCGCCAAGGGCGGCGGAGCCGGAAAGCTGTTCGGCTCCGTGACCAACCAGGAAATTGCCGATGCACTGAAAGCCGCAACGGGCATCACCCTGGACAAGCGGAAGATCGTCATTTCCGACCCCATCAAGAACGTAGGCACTTACACTGTCACCTGCAAGCTGGGCTACGAGATCAGCGCTCCACTCACCGTGAAAATTCAGGAGGCCTGATTTCCACCTGATTTCTTGAGAGGAGGACCCAATGGAGGAAGAATTGATCTCCCGCCAGCCACCCCAGTCCTTGGAGGCCGAGCAGGCGGTGCTGGGTTCCATGCTCATCGACAGCCGATGCGTCTCCGACGTGATCGGCATCCTCCGGCCGGAGGATTTCTTCCTGAAGCAGAACCAGCAGCTTTACGAGACCATTTATACCATGTTCAACTTCTCCCAGACCATCGACCCGGTAACGGTCCTGGATAAGCTGCGGGAGTTGGGCTTTTACGAAGAGAATTCCAAGGATTATGTGCTCCAACTGATGGAAATCACCCCCACAGCTGCCAATGCGGTGCGCTACGCCAACATCGTCCGGGACAAATCCATGCTCCGGGGACTGGCCCAAGCGGCCAGCGACATCACCGAAACGGTGTACTCCCAGGTGGGTACCCCGGCGGAGATGCTGGAAAGTGCGGAGAAGAAAATCTATGCCCTTCGGAAGGGCGAGCGTGGGGACAGTTTGGAGCATATCGGTACGGTGCTGCACAAGGTCTTTGACCGTCTGACGGAACTGGCCCAATCGGATTCCGCCATCCCCGGCCTTTCTACAGGCCTGAGGGACCTGGACAGCAAGATCAACGGTCTGAATAAATCGGACCTTCTGCTTGTGGCCGCCCGGCCCGCCATGGGCAAATCCGCTTTTGCGTTGAATCTGGGCGTGAACGTGGCCAAGGCTTACAAGAAAACCGTGGCCATCTTCAACTTGGAAATGTCCAGGGAACAGCTTGCCATGCGGCTTTTGGCCAGTGAGAGTTTTATCGATATGCAGAAGCTGGCCACCGGCAAGTTGACCGACGAGGAATGGGGCAAGCTGGCCATGGCGGCGGCATCCCTGAGCCAGACGGATATCCGCATTGACGACAATCCCAGCGTCACCGTGGCCGACATCAACGCCAAGTGCCGACGGATCGAGAATCTGGGCCTGGTCATCATCGACTATCTGCAGTTGATGACCTCCTCCGGCTACGGAAAAAACAGCGGTGACAACCGTGTCACGGTAGTTGGCGAGATTTCCCGTGCTTTGAAAATCATGGCGAAAGAGTTGAATATCCCTGTGGTCTGCCTGAGCCAGCTGTCCCGTGCGGTGGAAAGCCGGACGGACAAACGGCCCATTCTTTCGGACCTGCGGGAATCCGGCGCCATCGAGCAGGATGCAGACTCCGTTATGTTCCTGTACCGGGACGACTATTATAACCCCAATTCCGAGGACAAGGGACTGGCCGAGTGCATCGTGTCCAAAAACCGGCACGGCGAGACCGGCACGGTGAAATTGCAGTGGTTCGGTCCCTACCAGACCTTCACGGACCGGGAGTGGAAGCATGCTGAATAAGCTGCGGCAGTTTTTGAAGACCCGGAATTTACTTTCCCCCGGCGACAGCGTGACCTGTGCCCTGTCCGGCGGGGCGGATTCCGTGGCCATGACCTACGCATTCCTGCTCCTGCAGGAGGAACTGGACATTTCCCTGTCTGCGGCCCATTTCAATCACCATTTGCGGGGGGGCGAGTCGGACCGGGACGAGGCATTTGTCCGGGAATTCTGTAAAAAATACGATATTCCACTGACCGTTGGCTCCGGGAATGTAATTTCCGGCAACCGTGGGCTGGAAAATGCCGCACGGGAAGCCCGTTACGCCTTTTTTGACACGCTTCCCGGACCGGTGTCCACGGCACACACCGCCGACGACAACGCTGAGACCCTACTCATGCACCTGATTCGGGGCAGTAGTCTCCGGGGTCTGGGGGGCATTGCTCCCAGGCGGGGCAAATATATCCGCCCCATGCTTACCGTTACCCGACAGGAGGTCTTGGCCTTCCTGGAAGAGCAGAATCTTCCCCATGTGGAGGACAGCTCTAACGAAACCGATGAGTTCCTGCGGAATCGGCTTCGCCATGGGGTAATGCCCCTTCTTCGTCAGGAAAACCCGCAAATCGGGGAAACGCTTTCCCGGACGGCGCTGTCTTTACGAGCAGAGGAAGACTTCCTGACGTCTCTGCTCGCCTGCCCGCTGACCGTTCCGGAGATCCTTACGCTGGACCCGGTCCAGCAAAAGCGAGCCGCAGCGGCGCTGCTGCGGGAAAATCATGTGCCGGACATCTGTGAGGCCCATGTGGAGGCGGTCCTGGCTGCCGCACGTTCGGAAAAGCCCTCCGCAAGGATTGATTTGCCCGGTGGAAAAGAACTTGTCCGGTGCTACGATATTCTGACCGTTACCACGCCGGAATCCATTCCGGAGCCAATGCCGCTCCCCTGCCCCGGAAATATTTCCTGGGGAGATTACGAGATTTCGGCGGAATTCGGCAGGGTGGAGCATGCTACCCCCCACTTCTTGTCTGTTTGCCCGCAGGGGGAAATGATCGTCCGCAGCCGTAGAACCGGCGACACCATCACGCTCTCCGGCGGCACGAAGCCGCTGAAAAAACTGTTGATTGACCGAAAAATACCTGCATCCCTCCGGGACCGAATCCCGGTGCTCTCGGATGATCTGGGAGTCCTGGCCGTGGCCGGGATTGGCGGCAGTCTGCCCCGAATGGGCGGCGGTGTCGTGCTTCGGTTTGAGAAAAAGAAATAAGAAAATGCAAATCTTTGGGAGGCTTTTATGAGAAACGATATTGAGGAAATTTTGATTCCCACTGAGGAACTGCAGGCTAAGGTCAAGGCCCTGGCGGCTCAGCTCACGGAGGACTACGCCGACAAGGACCCGATTTTCGTGGGCGTTCTGAAGGGCGTGGTGATGTTCTATTCCGACATCGTGCGGAACTTTGACGCCCCCTGTGAGATGGACTTCATGTGGATCTCCTCTTATGCAGGCGGCACCACCACAACCGGCCAGATGAACGTGCTGCGAGACCTGACCAGGGACATTTCCGGCCGTCATGTGGTCATCCTGGAAGACATTTACGACACCGGAAACTCTCTGGACTTTACATACAAGCATCTTCTGGCCAAGGGCCCTGCCTCTCTTCGTATTTGCACATTACTTGACAAGCCCGCACGGCGCAGAGCCGGTATTACCCTCCAGCCGGACTATACAGGCTTTGTCATTCCCAACCGTTTTGTGGTTGGCTACGGCATGGATTATGAGGAGCATTACCGGAATCTGCCCTATATTGGCGTTCTGAAGCCCGCAGTGTACGAAAAATAAGGAGTTTGCATTTTGAAAAAGCGCAATCTTATTTCCATACTTCTCTACGTGCTGATTCTGGCACTGGTCTTTTCCTTCCTGATGCGGGTTCTGCAGCCTCAGAATGACGGCCTGAGCTATTCACAGGTTGTCTCCCTTCTGGAAAACGGAAAGGTCAAAGCTTTTGTGGTCCAGGGGGACACCATTACCCTGCAGCTTTCCGAACCCCACGCCGGAAAGACGGTGCTGGTGGCTGCACTTTCCGATGTGGAGCGGTTCCGTCAGGAGCAATGGGACACCATCCAAAAGCTCTCCGCCGCTGGAACACTGGAATCCTATGATTTCCGTAACGGTCGGGAAGCCTCCCCTTACGATTGGGTCATTCCCCTGACACTGGCAGGTCTGATCGTGCTGCTGGTCTGGTTCCTGCTGGTGAGCCGATCCAACAGCAATAGCAGTAATCCCCTGGCCAGCTTTGGCCGGGCCAGAGCCAATCTGGGCGCGCCCGGCGGCAATAAAGTCACCTTTGACGATGTTGCTGGTGCCGACGAGGAAAAGGCAGAGCTTCAGGAAGTGGTGGATTTTCTCCGGGACCCGAAGAAATACACCGCCATCGGTGCCCGCATTCCCCACGGCATTCTGCTGGTGGGACCTCCGGGCACCGGTAAGACGTTGCTTGCCAAGGCTGTGGCCGGTGAGGCGGACGTGCAGTTTCTGTCCATTTCCGGCTCGGATTTCGTAGAAATGTACGTAGGCGTTGGCGCAAGCCGTGTCCGGGACCTATTCAATCAGGCCAAGAAGATTGCCCCGGCCATTATCTTCATCGACGAGATCGACGCCGTGGGCCGCAAGCGTGGCTCCGGCCTGGGCGGCGGCCATGACGAGCGGGAGCAGACCCTGAACCAGATGCTGGTGGAGATGGACGGCTTTGACCGTACCGAGGGCGTTATCGTCCTGGCAGCCACAAACCGGGCGGATATTCTGGACCCGGCGCTGCTGCGTCCCGGCCGGTTCGACCGCCAAATTTATGTGGGCGCACCGGACTGCAAAGGCCGGGAAGAAATTCTCAGGGTCCACGCAAAAAATAAGCGTCTGGACGATTCCGTGGACCTGCATACCGTGGCCCTGGCTACCAGCGGCTTCACGGGAGCGGATCTGAGCAATCTGATGAACGAAGCAGCCATTCTGGCGGCACGGGATAACCGCCCTGCCCTGAACATGAACGACCTGAACGAAGCCGTGATGAAGGTGGTGGCCGGCCCGGAGAAACGGAGCCGGGTGCGGTTGCAGGAGGACCTGCGGCTCACCGCCATCCACGAAGCGGGCCATGCCGTGGCTATGTATCACCTGCCCACCCATGACCCGGTTCGGCAAATTTCCATTATTCCCCGCGGTCAGGCCTTGGGCCTCACCTGGAGCCTTCCCCAGAGTGAATCCAGTCATCTGACCCGGAACCAGATGTATGAGCAGATCGTAGGCCTGCTCGGTGGACGGGTGGCCGAAGCCCTGTTCCTGGGGGATATTTCCACCGGCGCTTCCAACGACATTGACCGGGCCTCCAAGCTGGCACGGGACATGATTGCCCGGTATGGCATGGACGAGGCCCTGGGTACCATATCCTATACCACCGGAGACGAGGTGTTCATCGGCCGGGATTACGAGAAAACCAAGAGTTATTCCGAGAAAATCGCCGGGACCATCGACGAGCGAGTAAAGCTGCTGATGGACAAGGCTTATACCCAGTGCGAGGACATACTGAAAAAGGATGCCGACAAGCTGCACACCATCACGGACTTTCTTTTGAAGCACGAGGTCATGTCCGGAAAGCAATTCCGGGAGTGCATGGAGGGAAAGCCCATCGACGAGGAAGGGGACACCAACCTGCTCCGGGATTACGAGAACTAAAAAGCACACCCAGCGAATGAAGCCCCGGCACGAAATTCTCGTGCCGGGGCTTCTTTTTGATTTAGATTACCCAGCGGATGGCCCGCTGTTCTTTGGCATAATCCAGCAAGCGGAACACCCCGCATACCAGCAACATATACACCATCAGGATGCCGAAGGCAGGCAGCAGGTAGAGAAGCGGTACGGGGATCAGCTTCCAGAAAAGATGCAGGATTGCAATATCCGTGGGATAGGTGAAAAAATAATTGGCCTGAGGGCATAGGCCCTTACGGAGCAGAAAATTGATGACGTGAATGCACACACCCATGACGGAAGCGGCGGCGTAAATACCAGGGAAATCTCGCTTTTCAGGCCGATAAAAGCCCAGAGTAGCCAAAGAAAAGCCGGAGACAATGAGCATGGCATGGGTCCCGTAAAAGCCAATGATGCGGGACAGCAGCACAGAATAGCCGGAAAAGGCCGGTTCCGGGCAGGTAATAGCCGCCAGGGCTCCCAGAGGGGCTACGAAGAAGGAGAAGCCCATCAGCGCCCGGTCCCGGCGTTTCAGACCAATTGGAATGAGGAACAGGTTGATGTTGCAAAGCTGAATGGGCAGCTCGTTGAGCCAGTTGAATTTTTCCATGTTGGAGACTACCAGAAAGTCCCCGTCCCGGGAAAGAAGCCCCTTGTACAGGACGAACAGCAGAATATTGAAGGTGGAAAGGGCGTAAATCGCCCGCTCCCGGTCCGCCTCGGGACGGTGGGAGAAACGATGGGCAATGGCCGCCGTCACCAGGCCGGTGAGCAAAAGCAACAGGAAATAAGCGCTGTTAAAGGGCTGGATGGTCATGGGACGCCCTCCTTGTCTTCAAAATAAAGCCCGCCAGGGCGTGCATGGCCAAGGCCACAGCGGCTCCGCCCAGCACATCCAGAACGCTGTGCTGCTTAATGAACACCGTGGACAGGCAAATGAGGATCACAAAAATGGCCGAGCCAACTTGAAAGGCCCGGTGGGACTTGCCGTAGCCGGAGGCAAAGGTCGCCAGATGCACGGCGATGGCATCGAAGCAATGGCGGCTGGGAAATACGTTCATAGGCCGGTCATTGGCGAACAGGAACCGGCAGACCCAGCGGAAAAGCCCAGTCCCCTCCGCCATAGGGCGGAAATCAATGCAGGTTGGATAGATGAGAAAAATCAGCGTGCATAGAAGTACCCCCGGAAACACCGTCAGCACCTGCCGGTGATAAATGGCCGGGTCCCGGAAGCACATATAGAGCATCATGCCGGGAATGTACAGATACCAGAGCACGTAGGGAATGCAGAACGCAGGCAAAAAAGGAATTTTGTCATCCAGAGCGCAATGGATGCTCCTGTGGTCCAGTGGCAGCTGCTGCGCCAAAAAATAAAGGCCGACTACCACGAGAAACAGGGACAGCCAGCCCAAATCCTTATGCTTTTTGAGAAAATTGACCAATCCGTCCCCTCCCAATTTGCGATCTACTTTTTCAGTATAACATAGAATGTCGCATCCTGTCAAGAAAAGAGATATCCCGCCGGGAAAACGCTTTCCCGGCGGGGCGCAAATCTATTTCAAAAGGGCGGTGATGGTCAAATCGCCCTTGCTGTAAGCGGCCTTGATGAACCCGTGATGGCCCTCCGCAATGCTTCTGGCGATGGACAGACCTATGCCGAAGCCCTCCCCAGTCCGGGAGGCATCGCCCCGGTAAAATCGGTCGAATCATCTGGCCGTCGCGGCCCTGTCCATAGGCGGACAGGGATTTTTCGTCTCGATGACGATGCCTTTCCGGCCCTTTTCCAGCCGGAAGGAAACGGTCCCTTCCGGGGAAGCGTATTTCACGGCGTTGTCCAGCAGGATAGAAACCAACTGCCGGACGGCGTACTCGTCGCCGGTGTAGGTCAGCGCCGGCTAAATGTACAATTCCAGCGGGTGGCACGCCGCCTCAGCGTAGTCCCGGAAGGAATCCGCCGTCTCCCCTGCTGCCTCACTGATGGCGAAGGGACGCATTTGCAGGGGTGATTCCTCCTCGTCCATTCTGGAAAGCGAGACCAGAGAGGAAACCAATTCTTTTAGCTTTTCCGCCTGGCCCTTGGCCTTGTCGATCCACTTCTGCTTGCCAGTCTCCACTTCCAGCAGCGTCAGGCAGGTGGCGATCACGGTGATGGGTGTCTTTCATTCGTGGCTGGCGTCGGTGATGAATTGCTTCTGCCGCTGGCTGGCCTTCACCACCGGGTCAATGGCCCGCCGGGAAAATAGCACTACCAGCCCGGAAACCAGCGCCACGCAGCCCGCCATGGCTCCCAAAGACACGGCGGCGGTCTTTCCGGCAGCGGTTATTTCCTTCTTGCAGTCCAGGAACACCGCCAGGAAGCCGTTGTCCGTGTCCGTGACCTGATACTTATAGGCACCATCCCATCCATAGCCTACGCCGTGTCGCAGGGCTATCGCCAAGTATTCTTCGGTGTCCAAGGCCGTAACTGCAGCGATGCAGGAGAAATCAGATTGAAGCACTGTGCCGTCAGCATCATAGGTAATGGTAAAATATCGGGTGGAGAAGGGGGTCTCCCGGTCGAAGGGGGCTTCGTTCTGGTGGCCCGGTCCGTGCTTTGGCTCTTTTGGAATCACGCCTTTGTTCTCGGAGATCATGTTCAGCAGCCGCTTCTGGTTGGAATTCATACTCCAGAAGTTGGCAAGGATGTGAGGGTGATGTTGGAAGAAATGATGGTGTCAAGCATAGTGACGGACCTCCTTATGAAATTTTCGACTGGCTCCGGGCAGGAGCGTTTTTGTGTAGCAATAGCCGTATTTGGAAAAGGATGTGGGGAATGCGCTGATCCGGGAAAGAGCCTGGCTGAGCCACAAGGGGCAAACGCCGGGGAGCTTTAACTCCATAAGGATTCGGTCGTCGTCGAGCATGGCAGTTCCGGCATCTCCCAGCCACAGATCCAGTTCTGTGGTTCGGTAGCGAAGCTGCGTGTCAAAGGTGATACGAACCTCCGGGTCTTCGACACCGGAATAGGCTACCCGGTCGTAGGCTAGGAACACGGAAGGCTCCGCGCAATTCAGCTGCTGGAACCAGGTAATCTCTTTGGCAATCTGGGTCTGCTGCCCCTGGATGGAGAGGCCGTTCAATACCAACTCCATCCGGTCTGCCGGGAGGGTGATGCGCCGCTTGCAGACGATGCCGTAGCATTTCTTTTTCAGTTCCAGGAACACTGGAGCATTTCTGCCCGGCACGCCGTAGCTGCGGCAGCGAAGTTTTTCCTTATAATCCGGTTTTTCCAGAGAGGCTCGGATGAGCCGGAAGTCCGGTGTATCATAATCGATGTTGCAGATGGTGTAATGGGGGTAAGCATCCGGCCGGATGTGCAGAGATACAAGGTCCAGCAGGGCCTGCTTCTGGTTGGGGATCAGCCAGAATTTTTTTCGTATCGTTGGAAGCTGTATTGCGTATCCATTGGAATTCCTCCTTTATGCCCATATCCTACCAGCGAAACCTTAAAGTAAGTGAAAGGAAAAATTCAAAAATCCTTTCAGTAAATTTTAGGGATCAGGGGTATCATTGGGGCAAATCCAAAAACAAGGAGGAGCAACCCTATGAAACAAGCAAAAGCATTCACAGCAATTTTATTGACCGGCGCACTTCTGGCCGGGTCCCTGAGCGGCTGTGGTAACAAGAATAGTGCTTCCCTGTCCGACGACGCCAGTGCCAAGGGCCTAAAGGCCGGAATGGCCCTGACCATTGAAGGCGGCATTTTTGACCTGAACTGCGCCGATGATGCTATCCATTCCAACGGCAATGTGACCATAATGGACGGCACTTTTGAAATTTCCACCGGCGACGATGCGGTCCACGCTGATGAAACCAGCACAATTTCCGGTGGCACCCTGAACATCGACAAGTGCTGCGAGGGTATCGAAGGTGTCAGTGTGGATATTTCCGGCGGTGAAATCACCATCGTGGCCAGCAACGACGGCCTGAATGCCGCCAACGGTACGGCCACGGTTCCCGGCGTGGGCACTTCTGACGGCATCATCCGCATTTCCGGAGGCACGGTCTGCATTCACGCCTCCGGCGACGGTTTAGACTCCAATGGCGACCTGGATGTCACCGGCGGACAGAACTATGTGTCTCCGACGGCATGGCAGATGCAGCCCTGGACTATGACGGCACGGCTACCATCACCGCCGGTACGGTCATCGCCGTGGGCAACAGCGGCATGGCCCAGAACTTCGGCACGAATTCCACCCAGGGGTCTATTCTGGTGAACTTCAACGGCAATGTTACCGGCGACGTATCCCTGGCGGACAGCGGCGGCAATGTCCTTGCCACTTTCTCCCCGGACGGGTCCTATAACAGCGTGGTGGTCAGTTTTGCTGGACTGACCATAGGCAAAACCTACCCCGTCACAGCCGGTACCCAGAGCCAGACCGTGACCCTGGACAGCCTGATCTACGGCTCCTCCAACGGCTTCGGCGGTATGGGTGGCATGGATGGCCCCAGAGGCCAGGGCAGCTTTGGCGGCCCCAACGGTGATTCATCCTTCGGCGGGAGCAGCGGGTTCCCCGGGAGGCAGAACAGTGACGGATCTTCCGGCGCCCCCGGCGGGGACGGCTTTTCCATGCCTCCTGCGCCCCCTCAGCAGTAAAAAAACGTCCCCTCCCGCTTTGGTGCAGGAGGGGACGTTTTATGCCGAGATCAGCCTTCAAAATATTTGGGATATTCCGTGCGGATTTTTTGCAGCAGGCCGGTTTCCAGGGCATTGGCCCGGTGCATGGGATGGTACACCAACGCATCACAATAGGTATTGGGCTGGTCCGTGCAGGGGATCTGCCGAAGGTGATAGTGCTCCAAAAGGTCTGCCGGAATGGGAGCCGACCAAAGATAGGTGTTCGACAGGGTGCATAAAAATTCCAGCTGGGCCTGCCGGTCCACGGTGTAAATGCTCCCGCCCCGGTTTTGCTGGTTGGGTAGGAAGTAACGGTCCGAATGGACGATCTGCACATAGCTTTTTGTCTCCTGTTTGGTAACAGATTCCCGATTCGCCAGAGGATGATTTTCGTGGACCACCATGGAATCCTTATACCGGGCCAGGACCTGCATGGAAAGACCCAGCATGGTCCCTTCTTTCCGAAAATACTCCTCATACTCCCCCCGGAACCGGACGATGGCAATTTCCGCCTGACCTTCGGAGAGATAATCCAGTGCCCGCTTTACGTGGCACTCCCGGACAACGCTGTCAAAGGTCGTATCCGGTGCCAGAGAGCGGATATAGTCGGCCACGACCCGGAAAGCCACCTCGGAATGTGGAATGCACACCCGCAGCAGGTCCCCCACGGAATTGTGGGGTCCCAGCATGGTCACGGCATCCATTTCCCGCAGGATATTATGGGCGTGCTGCAAGAAAATCGCTCCACGCGGAGTAGGATGCACGCCTTTACTGGATCGCTCGAATATGGGAAAGCCCACGCTTTCCTCCATGTCCCGCAGAATACGGCTCAGGTTTGGCTGGCCCAGATAGAGATTTTCCGCTGCCTGGGAGATGGAGTGGACCCGCTCAATCTCCACCAGGTATTGAATGTGTTTGATGTCCATTTTATCCTCCTGATACAAAAGGCCGGAGCATACAGCCCCGGCCTGGATTTCTACGGCTTTCCTGCCCGCTCCAGCGCCCGATTCCGGTAGTAGAGCAGGATGTCCAGTGTCACCATGGTGATGTTGGGAAAATAGAAGTAGAAAGCCAAATTGTAGGTACGGGTCATGATCTTGGAGATCACACCACAAATATACCCCAAAAGTATAAAATAGTCAAATAAAACACTCTTGCCACCGGTGCAGCGGCTTCGATAAGCCTTCATCAGGTTCAGAGGCCAGGATACACCGAAGCTAACGATCATAACGGTTTCCAATACGCTGGCGACAGTCTCCATACCTTATCCCTTTCTACGGTAATCCGGCAGCAGCCTTGGGGACAAGGTATCGTCGTGGACACCGGCCTTCCGCAGAAGATCATTGAATTTGGAAAGGTGGTCCAGCGTGGCTGTCCCAATGGAGACAACCTTGGATTTTTCAGAGGCGTTCCGGCCTGCGTTCCGGCCGAATACGATGACGTCCAGTAGGCTGTTACCCATAAGCCGGTTCCGACCATGGATGCCGCCGACCACTTCACCGGCCGCAAACAGATTCTCAATGTCCGTCTGCCCGTCGGAGGTGATCTTCACGCCTCCGTTCTGATAGTGCAGGGTGGGATAGACCAGAATCGGTTCCTTGCGAATGTCGATACCGTGCTTGGCGAACATCCGCATCATGGCGGGGATGCGCTTTTCGATGGTCCCTTCGCCATTTTTCAGCTCGATCATGGGGGTATCCAACCACACGGCGAAGCCGGTGGGAGTCGGCACGCCTTTTCCACGAGCGTTACATTCCCGGATGATGGAGGCAGCGGACACGTCCCGGGTCTCCAGGGGGTTCATAAAGGCTTCACCCTCGGCGTTAATGAGCATAGCGCCCACACTGCGGACTTTCTCCGTGACCAGCGCACCGTAGATCTGTGCCGGGAAAGCGGCGCCGGTGGGGTGATATTGGAGCGTGTCCGGGTAAAGAAGCCTTGCCCCGGCCCGGTAGGCCAGGATCAGACCGTCGGCGGTGGCGCCGTAGTGATTACTGGTGGGAAAGCCCTGATAGTGGAGCCGTCCGGCACCGCCGGTGGCCAGGATCACGGTCTTGGCCCGTGCAATAAGCAATTCTCCGGTCTCCATATTCTGCAGCACCGCACCGGTACAGCGCCCATGCTCGTCCAGCAGCAGCTCAATGGCGGCGGTGTAGTCCACCACGGGGATTTTCCGGTTCAGGACCTCGTCCCGGACAGTCCGCATGATCTCCGCACCGGAGTAGTCCTTGGCAGCGTGCATCCGCTTTCGGGAGGTGCCGCCGCCGTGGGTGGTGATCATGGTGCCGTCGGTTGTCTTGTCGAACTCCACGCCCAAATCGCTGAGCCAGCGGATAGCGTCCGGGGCCTCGTTGACCAACTTATAGAGAAGATCCTTCTGGGCGGCAAAGTGACCGCCGCCGTAGGCATCCAGAAAATGCTGAGCGGGGCTGTCGCCGGGCTTGTCGGCGGCCTGGATACCGCCCTCGGCCATCATGGTGTTGGCGTCGCCCATACGCAGCTTGGTGACGATCATCACGGAGACTCCGTTGTTATCGGCCTCAATGGCAGCAGAAGCACCCGCTCCGCCACCGCCGATGATGAGCACGTCGGTGGTGTAGTCCGCCTTGGAAAGGTCAACACTGACCCCTTCCAGCCGAGACTTGCCCTCCAGCAGCTCGGCCAGTTCCAGGGGAACCTTTTCACCCTTGTTGGGACCGACCAGCAGGGTGGTAAATTGAGATTCCCGGTAATCGGGATGATAGGTTTTCAGCAGAGCGTCCTTTTCCTCGGCGCTCATGCGGGGCGGATCGAGCCGGATATTGGCTTTTCGTGCGGCTTCGACCTTTTTCAGAGAAGCCTGAATGGCAGCGTCCTGATACATTTCCGGTCCCTCCTTACTTCTCAATGTCCCGATGGTTGTAAAGTTCCTGCATTTCCGCCAGGGGCTTGTCCATCAGGGCTTCCAGCAGCGCTTCATACTTGCCCTCGTTGATCTCCTGAATGCGTACATCCAGATGGTCGCAGTGGGGGGCCAGGTACTTGCCGTTGAGCCGACGGGCCAGCATGGCCACCTGGGGGTGGGAAATGCCTGCCGGGCACCGGGAGGAGCAAAGGCCGCACATGACGCAGTCAAAGGACTCCTCGGCACACTTTTCGTACTCGCCCCGCTGGGCGTAGGCAATGTACTGCATGACGTTCAGGCCCTGGGGGCAGGCTTTTGTACAAGCGTTGCAGCCCACGCAGGCGTAGATTTCCGGGTAAAGCTGCATCATGATCTGCTCGGTGGGCTTGACCTTCTCCACGTCATACACAGCCTTCACCAGAGGGAAGAACGGCAAGGTCGCCACATACATATTGTTCTCGACTTTCGTAGAACAGGCCAGGCAGGTGCGAAGCTGCCGGTCCCCGGCGATGCGGTAAATGGTGGCGCAGGCACCGCAGAAGCCGTTCCGGCAGCCGCAGCCCCGGACCAGCTGGTAACCGGCATATTCCATGGCTTCCATGATGGTCAGGCTGTCTGGGACCGTATATTTTTTGCCAAAAAGGTACACGGACACAAAATTTTCCATAGGGTCCTCCTTAATACTCGTCGGGGAGCTGGTCCAGCTGGTCGAACCGGAACACGGGACCGTCCTTACAGACATACTTATCGCCGATGTTGCA
>JALEII010000014.1 GCA_022770345.1 Clostridiales bacterium
GATTCACGCCAGGCTGGTGCAAACCATCTACACCAACAGCGACCGGTACGACTATGCCATTTACAGGGACCGGAATCACCCGGAATATAAGAACGAAGCGGGTTACCGCCGGAATCGGGAAAGCCCTGACTTGCAAGTTCAAGGCAGAAAAAGCTGCCGATAGAGAACCGTCGGCAGCTTTTTCTGAATTTTTAGAACTTTTTACGGGTGATTGCCATTCCGGCCATACCGATGGCTGCGGCCAGGCACAGTGCCACATTCATCCCATCACCGGTGGCAGGATTGGTGGGGTCAACCGGCTTGGCAGGCTCCGTGGGCTTCGGCTCCTCAGCGGCATCCTCGGCCAGCTTCCGCAACTCCGTGACCTTTTCCAGCAGAGAAGTCGCTTCCTCTCGCTCCGCCTCGGTCAGGTAAGTGGTCTGCAGAATGATTCCCAGATCATATTCCGCAGCTTTCAGCTCATCCAGATCGTCGGCCGTCACAGCCTCGGGGTCCTTGGCGGCAGTCACACGGGCCTGGGCCAACACATCCTGCACCGTCTCCAGGTCGCTGACCGCAGTTGCCAGCGCATCCCGAAGTTCCTCCAGAGCCTCACGCTCCTCGTCGGTCAGGTTGTCGCCATCCAGCAGTGCTTGGGTCCGGGCCAGCGCCGCTGCATACTGTTCCCGGCTGTCCTTGGTGGGGTCAGGCAGGGCATCCATGTCCTGAGCCAGCTTGTCCGCCGCCGCTTCTACCTCATAAATTTTCTTTTCCAGCGCTCTGCACTGCTTCACCAGCGCCAGCAGCATCGTCAACACACGTTTTTCATACTGTTTTCCGCCTTTCCGCCTACTCTTAGCAGGCGATCCGAAGTTGGTTTTCCTGCTTTCCGGTTTCTTCCGGGCCTCTGACATCAGTCTGGCATATTTTCCATAAAATACGAAAGAGATTTTTTCATTTCTTGAAGTGTCTGTACAAAAATTTTACCGCATGACGGCCCGGTCATGCGGTAAAAATATTATCCCTTCAAACCCCGGGACTGGCGGTCCATATCCTCCACAACGATGTCGAAGATCTCGCCCAGAGAGGCGCAATATTCCAGCACCTTCCAGGGTTCATTGGTATGGAAATGAATTTTGATGAGGTCCTCGTCCCCCACCGCCAGCAGGCAGTCGCCCTGGAAATGACTGCGGAAATAATCGTTGATGGCGTCCTCGTCCAGGTCATGCCCTTCAATGAGCAGCTGGGTATCATAACGAAATTCGGTCATGGTCGCACTCCTTTTTTATTTTGTGAAGCCCAGGTCCGGGTGGTTTTCCGCCACCACGGAGAAGGCATCGTCGGCAATGTCCACCGCCAGAGCAATATCGGCGTCGGTAATGGCGGCGTTGATGAAGTGGTTGTGGTGACTGGTGATGAACAGGCCCCGGCTGACGCACTCCGCCACCCACTCCTGATGGAGCATCAGGCTGTCGTCATTGGCAATGCGCAGATAAAAGAGAGCCGGTTCACCGGAGACCACCAAATCAAAGCCGTGGGCCTTGGCGGCAGCCTGGAAACCGTCGGTGATCTTCTTGCCGGTCTCCCGGAACAGCTTTGGCGTGTCCAGGGCCTTCATCTTATCAATGCAGGCCATGCAGGCAGCAAAGGGCACGGCGCTCATCCAGTAGGAGCCGGTGAAGCTCAGGCTGGAAGCGGCGGAGCGGAGGGATTCCTTGCCGCAGGCGGCGGACATATTATAGCCATTGGCCAGGGCCTTGCAGAAGCAGATAATATCTGCCTCGAAGCCGTAGAAATGGTCGCTGCCCGCCAGGTCCAGCCGGAAGCCCGCCCGCACGTCGTCCACGATGAGGACGATGCCGTGCTTGGTGCAGAATTTCCGCACGGCGGCCCAATATTCCTTGGTGGCCACCCGGTTGTCGGCAAAGTTGCCGTGGTCGTATGGCTGAGCGATGAGGGCCGCAATGTCCCCCTTGCTTTCCGTCCATGCCTTTTCCAGAGCGTCCAAGTCAAACCAGGGAACAATGATATTATTCGCCACTTCCTCCGGCAGGATGCCGGGATAATCGGCCTTCATGGCCCAAGGCTGATTGCCGTGGTAATACCCCTTCAGGAACAGGGTCTTTTTCCGGCCCGTGGCCGCACGGGCAGTCAGGATGCCGAAAGTCGTTGCATCGGTGCCGTTCTTCATGAAGAAGGCCCAGTCGGCGCAGGCCACAGTGTCCACCAGCATTTCCGCACACTCCACCATTTTATAGGAGGGTGCGGTGGTGCAGTTGCCGGAAAGCATCTGCTCCATGGCGGCCCGGTCCACGTCCGGGTCCCCATAGCCCAGCACGTTGGGGCCGTAGGCGCACATCAGGTCTAAGTATTTGTTGCCGTCCATGTCCCAGAAATAGGTTCCCTTGGCCTTGGAGGAGAGGAGGGGCCACTTTTCCAGGGGCAGGAACAGGCCCTCCGTGGGGCCAAGATGGCCGTAAATGCCGGAGGGAATCACGTTCAGTGCCCGGTCGAACCATTCCCGGCTTTTGGTATGTACATATTCAGGATACTTGCTCATAATTGCCTCCTTACGCCAGGTACTTGCCCACCCGGTCCAAGATCCGGTTGATGTTGTCCACCATGGAGATCATGCCCCGCAGACGGATGTTGCCCTTGCACATTTCGTTCATGGTGGCAGCGGTGCCGCTGAACAGGTCGTGGGCCAGGGCCACGCTGGCGAACTCCATGGTGGCCCGGGGATTCTGGGATGGGGCCTTGATGGTGGTGAAGTGATGGTCCCGGACGGCAATGGTCACGGCCACTTTGTTGGCGATGCCCAGCTGCACCTCTCCGTCCACGGTGTTCTCGGCAGAAATACGGGAAATGGGGTCCGTGTTGGCCAGGGCGGAAATGGCTCCGGCGATGGTGTACATGGTCAGAATGGTGCTTTCTTCAAAGAATGCCGGGTCCTTCAAAGCCTTTTCATCAGGCCGCAGCAGTTCGGTAAGCCGGTTGGTCAAGGCCGTGAAGGGGCCCATCAGGAAGGACAGGACCTGCACGGGATTCTTGGCGGGAATGCCGGGCTTGGACTTGTCAATGAGGGCATTGAAGGCCTCCGGGCCGGGGAACACCATCTTGCAGGTGCAGCTTTCATCCCCCTCCGCCATTCGGCAGCCGGAGGCGGTAAAGTGAAAGGTGGCGCAGGGGCCGCCCTTCACGGAGAAGCACAGAGATACGGGTTTTTTCAGTCCCGCCAGGATTTTCTTGGCAGGTTTATCCATGACGCAGAGATTTTCCAGCGCACCCAGTACGCCAAACATATTCACATAGGCCATTGCTTTGGATTCGATCATCGGAATTGCTCCCTTCTTAAAGGATTCTGTCATTATAGCACATCTTTTTGTCCCTGTACAGAGGGAAAACCGCTGGGAAAGACCACCTGCCCACGGCGGACCGGTCCCTCCGTGGCATCCAAGGCAAAGAGGCCGTAGAGAGCGGAAAACTTTCGCTCCCGTTCTTCGTAGGGGCAGCGCTTCCGCTCCCCGGCGTTGACGATGAAGCTGGTTTTCCGCCCCCGCAGCACCCTGCCCCCGGCCTCGCTGAGGCCCAGCAGCCGAACGTATGGGGCCGCCTGCTTCATGTCCCGGTCCGTCAACCCCAAAAAGGCGCACAGCAGCATCCGGTTCAACCGGGTCCGGGTGTAGCGTTTGGATTTTGTGGCTTCCAGAATGTCCTCGATGGTCCGCTCCCGCTCACAGGCGGTCTGGAACTTCCGCCACAGCCCTTCCGAGCCATAGGGCAGGGCTTCAAATTCCGCCTCGTCCATGCTTCTTAACTTTGCCAACACCGCCCGCTCCCCGGCCTCCAACGTATGCAGGGCTGCACCACGAAAAATCTCCGGATTCGGCACATAAGGCGTCCAGTCGCCCCCCTCCCGGAATAATTTCCGCAGGGACGTGGCCGAGGGGTCCGACCGGTCCGCAACATCGGCGTGATAATCCCCGCCCCGGAAAATGGGCTCCAGCTTCATCCGCTTTCCCCCGGCCAGAATGGCCTTGGCGTACTCCACGCCCAGAATGTCATTGGGCGACGCCAGTAGCCCGGACTCCACCCCCATCCGCTCCAGGGCCGCCTGCCTGGCTCTTGGAAAGGACACCCCCGCCGCCAGCTCCTCCCGCAGGAAAAACGTGAACCGGTTGGACAGCAGCGCCTCCGCCGTGGCGAAAAAGTCCGTATCTTCCGGGTGCTCCGCCCCGAAGCACAGCGTATCGCACAGCATGGAGAGAATGCCCACCCCCCCGGCGGCGAAGCCCTCCGCCGAGGACAGGGACACCTGCACCGGCAGCTCCAGCACCAGGTCCGCCCCGGCCTCCAAAGCCGCTTTGGCCCGCAGGGACTTGTCCAGCAGCGCCGGTTCGCCCCGCTGGACATAATCTCCGCTCATCAGACACACCACCGTGTCCCCCCGGTCCTTTAAGTACCGGATTTGCTTGGCGTGACCCTTGTGAAAGGGGTTGTATTCGCAGATGATGCCGGTAACGGCCATAAATATCCCGCCTTTTTGAAAAAATTTCGCCGCAGGGGTTGAGAAATCCGTCGTAATGGGTTAAAATAACGGTAGCTATGGCTATCTTACCACAAACGGCAAAAAATGAAAACTAAAATTTTAGAAGGAGCAATTCCAAAATGAACGTTCTTATTATCAACGCCGGCAGTTCTTCCCTGAAGTATCAGCTCATGGACCCGGAGACCGGGGCCGTGTCCGCCAAGGGCCTGTGTGAGCGTATTTACATCGACGGCCGTCTGACCCACAAGGTCGGCGACAAGAAGGTCGTCAAGGAAATCCCCATGCCCACCCATTCCGAGGCCATTGCGGCCGTTCTGGACATTCTGGTTGATCCCGTGGACGGCGTCATCAAGTCCGTGGACGAAATTGATGCCGTGGGCCATCGGGTCCTGCACGGCGGCATGAAGTTCTCCGACTCCTGTATCATCGACGATGCCTGCATCAAGGCCATTGAGGACTGCATCCCTCTGGGCCCCCTCCACAATCCTGCCAACCTGATGGGTATTCGGGCCTGCCAGGCGGTCATGCCCAACACCCCCCAGGTGGCCGTGTTCGACACCGCTTTCCATATGACCATGCCCCCCAAGGCTTACCGCTACGCGATTCCCAAGGAATACTATGAGAATGACGACATCCGCCGCTACGGCTTCCACGGCACCTCTCACAAGTATGTGGCCAAGCGGACCGCTGAGCTGGTGGGCAAAAAGAACTTCAAGATGGTGAATTGCCACTTGGGCAACGGTTCCTCCCTGTCCGCCATCAAGGACGGCAAGTGCATGGATACCTCCATGGGTCTTTCCCCTCTGGCCGGTGTGCCCATGGGCACCCGCTCCGGTGATATCGATGCCTGCGTTGTGCAGTTCATCTGCAACAAGTACAACATGAGCGTGGACGAGTGCCTGACCATGCTGAACAAGAAGTCCGGTATGCTGGCCATGTCCGGCGTCTC
>JALEII010000016.1 GCA_022770345.1 Clostridiales bacterium
AGCGGGTCAGAAGTCTGGAAATGTCCAGCTTTGGCAGGTTTTCCGGCACATACAGGCCGCCGTCGGGGGAAAGACCCTGCAGAATGGCCTCCGGCCCGGAGACAAATTCCGTGGCCGACCGGGTGGAATGATAACGCATAAAAAAACCTCCGTAGAGTTGGGAGTGAAATTGGCGAACAAACCATATGGGGCGCAGGACCATTTGGGCGCTGTAGGGGCGACACGCCCCGATGCGCCGGAAATTCCTATGCAGAAATGGCGGGGCGGAAGATTTTTAGATCCCCAGGGTTTTTTACACTGTTGTTGCATTTTGGTAAAGTATATGATATACTGTTTCCGGATAAAATGCAATACTTTGTGAGGGAATACGGCTGTTTTTCCCTTGGAGAATACGGGAGGATCGGCGGATGCGGATCGGATTGCTTGGATTCGGGACGGTCGGTCAGGGCGTTTACAACCTGACCAAGCCCCGGGAGGATATGGAAGTGGCCTGGGTTTTGTGCCGCCGGGAGCTGGCGCTGCCGGACGCACGGGTTACCCATGATTTTCTGGATATTTTGGGGGACGCCTCCGTGGATACGGTGGTGGAGGCCATTGGCGGTCTGCACCCGGCCCGGGAGTATGTGATGGCCGCCATGCAGGCGGGCAAGAATGTCGTCACCGCCAACAAGGCCATGATGGCCGAATTTTACGATGAGCTTTTACCGCTGGCCCAGGAAAAGGGCGTGCTGCTCCGCTGCACCGCATCGGTCGGCGGCGGCATCGGCTGGCTCTCCGAGCTGGAACGGGTCCGGCGCATTGAGACCGTCCGTCATGTGGGCGGCATTATGAACGGCACCTGCAACTATATTCTCGATTCCATGACCCGGCTGGGCCTGGGCTATCAGGAGGCCCTGGCCAACGCCCAGGCCCTGGGCTATGCGGAGGCGGACCCCTCCACCGACGTGGACGGCTTCGACACCCGGCACAAGCTGGTGGTCAGCGCAAATATCGCCTTCGGCGTGAGCCTGGATTTTTCCGCCGTGCCTGCGGCGGGTATCCGCTATATTTCCGATACGGACGTAGCGGAATTCAAAAAACACGGCCTGGTGTGCAAGCTGGTTTCCTGCGCCAACGCCTACGAGGACGGGTACGAAGCCTATGTGGAGCCGACCCTGTACCCCATTACGGCTCTGGAAGCCGCCGTGCCCACCAATTATAACCTCATCACCCTGGAGGGCAGCACCTCCGGCCGCCAGAGCTTCTACGGCCAGGGGGCGGGCCGCTATCCCACCGCATACAATGTGGTGCAGGACTGCATGGATTTCATCCGCGGCCGGGGCTTCTACTGCGCCTACGGCCCCAAGACTCCGGTCCGCAATGACCGGAAAAAATGTTATTATATCCGCACGGCCCACCCGGACGGCTGGCTGGAAGGTCACACCGCCGGCCATTGGGGCGAAGCCGTCATCACCGAGCAGGTAGCCGTGGCCGAGGCCCACGACTGGCTCCAAAATCATCCCGGAACGTTCCTCTGTGCGCTGCCGGATGGAAAAGAGGGAATCGAAACATGCTGAAAGTAACGAAATTCGGCGGGTCCTCCATGGCCTCCGCCGACCAGTACCGGAAGGTGCGGGACATTGTCCTCTCCGACCCGGACCGCCGGGTGGTGGTGGTCTCCGCCGCCGGAAAGCGGGACAAACACGACCATAAAATCACGGACTTGCTCTATCTCTGCTACGCCCACACCCGCTACGGGGTGGACTGCGGACAGGTGTTCGACATGATCACGTCTCGCTATCTGGAAATTCGGGACGAGTTGGGCATCAAGCTGGACCTGGAAACGGAATTTGCCGACCTGAAGACCCGGCTGGACGAGAAAAGCGTCACCCAGGACGAATTGGTCAGCCGGGGCGAGTATTTCTCCGCCAAGCTGATGGCCGCCTATCTGGATTTCCAGTTCGTGGACGCCGCCGATTGGGTGAAATTCCGCATGGACGGCTCCGTGGACCAGGAGTCTTCCTATGCCTGCCTGCGCCGCCAGGCGGTGGGCCGTGGACTGGTGACACCGGGCTTTTACGGCCTGATGCCCGATGGGCAAATTCACACCTTCTCCCGTGGCGGCAGCGACATCACCGGTTCTCTGGCCGCTGCGGCGCTCAATGCCAAGGTCTACGAAAACTGGACCGACGTGTCCGGCATTCTTATGGCGGACCCCCGCATCGTGGACAATCCCCAGGCCATCCCGGAGGTCACCTATGACGAACTGCGGGAGCTGAGCTATTCCGGCGCTCAGGTGCTCCACGAAGGGGCCATTTTCCCTGTGCGGGAGAAAAACATCCCCCTGAACATCCGCAACACCAATGCCCCCAACGACCCCGGCACCATGATCCGGGAGCGGTTCGACCAGGACTCGGATCCCGACCGGTTCATTACCGGCATCACCGGTAAAAAAGATTTCTCCATCGTCTCCATGACCAAGCGGGGCATGTCCGGTCAGGTGGGCGTGCTGCGGTCCATGCTGACGGTGTTTGAGCGCCACGGCATTTCCGTGGACTACACCCCCAACGGCATTGACAACGTGTCCGTGGTGGTCCCCACCGAGTCCGTGGCTCCCTGCCTCTATCATATCCTGGCGGAAATTCAGCAGGAGGTCAAGCCGGACACGCTGGACGTCCATGACCAGATCGCCGTGGTTGCCGCCGTGGGCCGGAAAATGGCCTTCCGGCCGGGTATTTCCGGCAAAATCTTCGCCGCTCTGGGCGAGGCGGGCATCAATATCCGCATGATCAACCAGGGCCCCGACGAACTGAACATTATTTTCGGTGTAGACAACCGGGATTTCCAGAAGGCCATCCGGGTGCTCTACAACAGCTTTGCAAAATAAGGAGGAACATCCATGAAAACCTATACCGTTGCCGTTCTGGGCGCTACCGGCGCCGTGGGACGGGAAATGCTGAAAATTCTGGAGGAGCGGAGCTTCCCGGTGGGGAAGCTGGTGCCCCTGGCCAGCGCCCGGAGCGCAGGCAAGACCGTCCCCTTCCGTGGGGAGGAAGTCACCATTCAGGAAGCCAAAGACGAGGCCTTTGAAGGGGTGGACATTGTGCTGGGTGCGGCGGAAAACGACATCGCCAAGAAGTTCGCCCCGGCCATCGTGAAGGCAGGAGCCGTGTTTGTGGACAATTCCTCCGCCTTCCGGCTGGACCCCAATGTGCCGCTGATCGTGCCGGAGATCAATCCGGAGGACGTAAAGAACCACCACGGCATCATTTCCAACCCCAACTGCTCCACGATTATCACCGTCACGGCGGTGAATGCCCTGAACGCGCTGTCCCCCATCCGCACCATGACCGCCAGCACCTATCAGGCGGTGTCCGGTGCGGGAGCCGGCGGCCCCATCGAGCTGATGAACGAGGTGGAGGCTCTTTCCAGGGGCGAAAGCTATGAGCCGAAGGTGTTCTCCCATCAGATTGCCTTCAACCTGATCCCCCAGATCGGCTCCGAGCAGTTCGAGGGCTACACCAGCGAGGAAATGAAGATGCAGAACGAAGGCCGGAAGATTATGCACCTGCCGGACCTGAAAGTCTCCTGCACCTGCGTCCGGGTGCCGGTGGTCCGGAGCCATTCCATTTCCGTGAGCCTGCATTTTGACCGGCCCATTTCCGTCCGGGAGGCCAGAGAAGCCATTTCCAAGGCCCCCGGCTGCAGACTGGTGGACGACCTGGCGAAAAAGGAGTACCCCATGCCCTTGGATACGTCCGATCAGGACATCGTGTTCGTGGGCCGCATCCGCCCGGATCTGACCGACCCCAACGGCCTGTGCCTGTGGTGCTGCGGCGATCAGGTCCGAAAAGGCGCCGCTACCAACGCCGTCCAGATCGCAGAGCTGCTGGTGAAGTAAGACAGCAGAAAGAACACATATCGCCGTAGATACCCAAGGCCCGCTTCATGCGGGCCTTGCTGCGTTTTGGAGGGCCCCCCGGTGTGGCATCGTAGTGTCGGCAGGCCCCGCCCCTACAAAGCCAATTTCTCCTTTCTTCGTTCGTCCTATAAAATCGCCCACCGGGAGGGAGCCCCGGTGGGCGATTTTCTTTTTAGGTCCGATCGATCCAGATGGGGCTGGACCATGCCATATGCTCGTCGGGCTGGGTGACCCGCACGTAATACCAGTCGGTGGCGTTAACGCCGGTGTCCGTCAGGGACACGTCCAGGCAGTCGCTGCCCGGCTCCCAGGTCTTGAGAACCTGATTGTTCCGCAGCAGGTCCACCTTCACGTTGGACGTGCCCAGAACGCTGATATCGATATCCACGGCCTTGCCCACGGGACGGGTCAGCTCACTGCCCATCATGTGGCCGTCGATTTTCAGAGACACGAGAATCCTGGCGCCGGTGGTGCCGTAGGTATGCCGGGCGTACATGGCATCCCAGATGCCCTCCCGGTCATGGGTGGGGGTGAAGGCCGCCACGATGCCGCCCTCCACGCCGTGCTCCATCTGATGGGAGTCGCTGCCGGCGGTGAAGCCCATCCGATAGCCCCGGCTCAGGGCCTCCTGAACGCTGTGGTGGGGCATTTTCTTGATGTTCTTGGTAAACTTGGAGCGGCTCTCGTCGTCCTCGTAGGGAGCGTGCCGGGAGAAGATCTCCGCCAGGCGCTCCACACTGTCATCATGGAAATCCCAGTCGGTAGCGGCGCTGACCATACCCCAGTCGGCGGCGGGGTGGTGGGGAATGCACATGGCCCGATTGTTTTTCAGGCTGGCATACAGGTTGGTGGGAGTGATGCCGCCCTGGTCGCCGGAACGGAAAATGTCGCCGTTGTCGTCCCGGTAATAGACGTTCTTGTGGCCGAAATCATAGCGGAACTCGTTGGGGGTCCACTCGAAGGACAGCAGACAGGTCAGGGCATCGTCCTCGTTCATCAGCCGGGCAGTGGTCCGCATCAGCTCCCACTCGGACTGGGAAATCCAGTCGGGGTAGCAATCGTGGTCCGTCAGGCAGGAGAACTGCAGGTCCGCCTTGTCCCGGCTCCGATGGTAATACTGGTCGATGGTGCCCATGCCGTCGGAAATACCGCTCTGGCCGTGAATGTCGCCGAAAAGCAGCTTGCCGGTATAGCCGTTCCTGGCCAGCCAAGCGGAAACCTCTCCGTCGGTCCGGCGGGGCAGGTCCTTATCCTTGTGAATAGGCAGGCAGAAGGTGTTCTCGGCGATCTCGGTTTTGGGATTCCCCCGCTTTTCGATTTCCTCCGGGGTGAACCGGGTCAACACTGCCTGGGCGTTCCGGTCATAGTGGCCGTTGCGGAGGGCAAACTGCCAACTCAGCAGAATGGTATCCTTTTCGGGGATCAGCAGGGAGGGATGGACGGCGCAGTGAATGTCCTCGAAGGACACCTGGGCCCCCAGGGTCCAATCCTGACCGGGGCGGCGGATTCGGGCCTGGACCTTGTCCTTGCCCCAGGTGTAGGCCAGGACCTGCACCCCGTCCGGGGCGGTCTGGGCGGCAATGTCCATATACCAGCCCACATTGTTGGTGATGGTCACGGCAGGCCGGGCCGCAAATTTACCGTCCCGGGAAAGGTCCGCCGAGCAAATGGAGAAGGTTGCCCCATAGCCGAAGGTGTACCACACCACGGTGGCACCGGCGGGTGCAGGAATCACGGTAGAGCAGGTGGTCCACTCGGCGGTGTTGTCCAGCCGGAGTTCCTCGCTCCACGTTCCTTCATTCAGCACCCGGGCCAGAGTGTGATAGGCCCCGTCCATGTATGCGTCATAGGTCAGGTACAGCCGTCCGTCGCCGCCCACGCAGGCGTTGGGGCGGTAGACCTCTTTGGCCTGGGAGACCTTTTTCGGCTCCGTAGCACCGTTTTCGGTGAGTTCCACGCAGAGGGCGTCAGCGCCGCCCTTGTACTGGCGGGTGTAGAACAACAGCAGCTTGCCGTCAAAGGCGCACAGTCGGGGGTAGAACAGAGCCTCGTCCTTGGCAACGGTCCGGATTTCGCCCCAGCTGCCGTTCTTCCGGCAACGGACCCGAATCTCCCAGCCGCCCTGAAGGGCCTCGCCCCAAGCGCACCACTCGGCGCCGTCAAATGCCAGGGCCGTGGGATACAGGGCCTCGCCGGAGCCGGAGATGACCTCCACCTGCTCCAGACCCTTTTCGCCGTAAACGCCGGTTTTCACGGTGTCGTGGCGATGGGCGTAGCTCTGGTAAAACAGCCGCAGGCCCTCCTGGGTGGCCAGGGTGGTGGGGAACTGTGCGCTTTCCTCATAAATGTCCGTCAGGACCGCTCCCTGGGGAGCGAAGGGAATGGTTTCGTACATATTGCGTTACACTCCTTGTAATAAAAATTCAATCCGTTTCGTGCTTGCCCACACCGGCAGGAGGCTGAATATGCTTCACGCCCACAGCCAGTACGATGAGGGTCATCAGATAGGGCAGCATCTGAATGAGCTGGGCAGAAACCCCCTGGCCCTGCAGATAAATTTGCAGAGCATCGCAGAAGCCGAACAGCAGGGCAAAGGGAACGATGTGGCCGGGATTGTACCGGCCCAGAATGGCGATGGCCACGGCAATATACCCACGCCCGGCGGTCATGCCCCGGACAAACATGTTCAGCTGGTCCAGGGACAGGAACGCGCCGCCGTAACCGGCCAACGCGCCGCAGATCAGCACGCCGGAGTATTTCAGCCCGTGGACTTTCAGGCCCACGGCGCTGGCCGCCTTGGGCTGCTCGCCCACCATCCGCAGGCGCAGGCCGTAGCGGGTGCGGAACAGCACGATCCAGCTGAGAACAGCCACGGCCACCATCACAAAGAAGTTGAAGGACTGGCCGGAAAGGATGGGAATGGGTCCGCCGATGGTCTTGTCAATGGAAACCACCAGCTCGGAGGTGCCTTTGTTCTTCCAGATGACCTGCATCAAGAGGGTCGTGGCGGCAGTGGCCAGCAAGTTCAGGCCGATGCCGCTGATGACTTGATTCATCCGATAGCGGACGGAAAGAATGGCATGGAACAGAGCGATGAGCATTCCGCCCAGAATGCCGCACAGCAGGCCGAAGGCCCAGCTGCTGGTATAATAGGACCCCAGCACCGCACAGAAGGCGCCGCACATCATCATGCTCTCCAGTCCCAGTGCCATGACGCCGCCCCGGACGGAGAATGCGCCGCCGATGGATGCAAAGATCAGCGGGGTGGCCATATACACCGTGGAGGTCAGAATGGGCACCAGATATGCCAGGAAAAATTCCATTACTTGTTCCTCCTTTTCCCGTCGATGTGCAGAATGTCCCGAATCAGCAGGGGCGCCGCCACGAAAATGACCACCATGGCCTGAATGACCCCCACAAACTCCACCGGCACGCTGGTGGTCCGGTTCAGCTCCGTAGCGCCGGTGCTCAAAAGGCCGAACACCGTTCCGGCCAGGATAACGCCAATGGGGTGATCGGAGGCCAGGGCCGCCACGGCGATGCCGTTGAAGCCGTATCCGGGCGAAAAGTTGTTGATGAGCCGCCGGTCCACGCCCAGGACCTGATTGGCTCCCGCCAGGCCGGCAATGCCGCCGGAGACGCACATGGCAATGATCATCACTTTGGCGATAGAAATGCCCGCCGTTTCGCTGGCTTTGGCATTGATGCCCACCGCCCGCAGCTCATAGCCGAAGGTGGTACGATTCAGGAACCAGGCCACAAAAATACAGGCGGCAATGGCCAGGAAAATGGCGTAGCTCAGCTGATACTGGGAGAACACCCGGGGCAACTGGGCCGTCTCCGCCACCCGCTCGGTCTGGGCAGACACGGAGCCCTCCGCCAGCAGGGGGCCGTTGAGCAGATAGCCCACGATACAGGTGGCGATGGTGTTCATCATTACGCCCGCCACCACTTCGTTGGACCCGAAGCGGACCTTCAGGAAGCCGATGATGCCGCCGTACAGGGCGCCGAACAGGAAGCCCGCCAATATGGCCAGGGGCAGATGGAGGCATGCGGGCAGCCCCAGATTCAGTGTGCCGATGAGGGCCGTACCCAGAGCGCCCATGTACATCTGGCCCTCCACACCCAGATTGATCAGGGAGGCCTTTTTTGCAAAGGTATAGGCAAGGCCCGTAAAAATCAGGGGTGTGGCCTGCACAAAGGTGTTCACGATGCCCCGGAGAGAGCCGAAGGCACCCACCAGGATGGCCCCGTAGGCCTCGAAGGGGTTATAGCCGCACAGGGCCATGATGATGCCGCTGAGAATCAGGGACATGAGGAAGGCCGCCAGGGGCAGCACCGGCTCTTCCAGCCGCCGCAGCCGGGCCCATTGATTTTTCAGAAAGGTTTTCACGGCCGGGCCTCCTTCTCTGCTTTTTCGCCGGCCATCAGCAGGCCCAGCTCCATTTCGTTCCAGGTATCATAGGACCCCTGGGCCACGATCTGGCCCTCATAGATCACGGCGATCCGGTCGCTGAGCCGCCGGACCTCGTCCAGGTCCGCAGAGATCAGCAGCACGGCCTTGCCCGCATCCCGCAGGTCCAGCAGACGGCTGTGGATCAGCTCCTGAGCACCCACGTCCACGCCCCGGGTAGGCTGGGCGGCGATGAGCACGTCCGGGTCCTCGCTGAACACCCGGGCCACCACCACCTTCTGCTGGTTGCCGCCGGACAGGGAGCCGCACTTTTCCTGCACGTTGGGGGCTTTGATCTGATAATCCGTCAGCTGTTTTTCGGAAAAAGCACGAATCTCATTCTTCCGGCGGATGCCGTGCCTGGAAAATTCCTTTTTCCGGTGATAGCCCAGAATGATGTTGTCCTCGATGGTCATGGGGCCGATCATGCCCCGGACCAACCGGTCCTCCGGGATGTGGCCCACCCCGGCACTGAGGAATGCCGCCGTCTTTCCGGACAGGGGCAAGCCGTCCTTCACCAATTCCATGGAATCGGGCTTGCGCAGGCCGGTCAGCACTTCGATAAGCTCGCTCTGGCCGTTGCCCTCGATACCGGCAATCCCCAGGATTTCGCCCTTATGGACCTCCAGGGCCACATCCCGCAGGATGGGCACGCCCTTGACGGTCAGGTTCAGGTTTTGCACCTGATAGGCGGTCTCGCCGACGGACTTGCTCCGGCGGGTATAGCTCAGGTCCACCTTCCGGCCTACCATCATCAGCGCCAGGTCGCTGGCGCTGCATCCGGCTGCACTGAGGCCCTGATCCACCATGACCCCGGCGCGCAGCACCGAAACCCGGTCAGCGATCTCGGCGGTCTCCCGGAGCTTATGGGTGATGATAATGATGCTCTTTCCCGCCGCCTTCAGTTCCCGCAGCACGGAGAACAGCTCGCCTACCTCCTGGGGGGTCAGCACGGCGGTGGGCTCGTCCAGGATCAGCACGTTGGCCCCCCGGTACAGGGCCTTGAGGATTTCCACCCGCTGCTGTTCGCCGACGCTCAGGGCCTGGACCCGTGCGGAAGCGTTCAGGTGGAAGTGAAATTTGTCGATGAGGGCCTGGACGCTTTCCGTGGCCTTCTTCCGGTCCAGGAACGGCCCGTGGACCGGCTCGCAGCCCACGATGACGTTTTCCGTAATGGTCATCACCGGAGTGAGCATGAAGTGCTGATGGACCATGCCGATGCCCAAGGCAATGGCCTGAGCGGACCGGCGAATCGTAACAGGCTTTCCATCCACCAGAATTTCTCCCGCATCCGGGGTGGTCATGCCGTAGAGCACATTCATCAGCGTGGATTTGCCCGCGCCGTTTTCCCCCAGCAGGGAGTGGATTTCCCCCTGCTCCACGGAGAAGGACACGTTGTCCAGTGCCCGGACACCGGGGTAAATCTTGGTAATGCCCCGCATTTCAATCGCATTCAATGGGGTAATGCGCCTCCTTTTTCGTAATATCGGAAAAAAGCGGGGAGAAAAGGCTCTCCCCGCAAGTCCGGCGTTGCCGGGTATTTCTTATTTGCCGTACTGGTTGGCGGCCACCCAGGCATCGATCTCGTCCATGGACTCCGGGGGCACCAGCGTGCCGTCCACAATCCTCTTCTCGATCTCGGTCAGGGCCTTCTGGATGTTCTCCGGCAGGACCACGTTGGACTCGGAGGCATCATAGCCCACGGCGCCCTCGGCAATACCGGAAATCTTGTAACCGGCAGTCCAGGTGCCGTCCACCAGGGCCTTCACCTCGTTGTAGACCATCTCGTTGACCTTCCGGGCAGCGGTAGCCGCAATGTGGTCCGGCTCCAGGTAGTTGATATTGGCGCCCACGCCGAAGCTGTAACGGTTGGCCTCCACACTGGCATTGTAAATGCCCATGCCGGAAGCACCGGCAATGGCCTGAATGAAATCAGCGCCCTGATTGTACATGGACAGTGCGAATTCCTTGCCCTTACCCGGGTCGTTGAAGCTGTCCACGTTGCCCTCCAGCACGGTCACGTCGGGGTTCACATACTTGGCACCGGCAATGTAGCCCACAACGCCCTTGCGCAGAGCCGGGTTCTCCTGACCCAGGATCACGCCGATGACGTTCTCCTGATTGGCCAGAGGCATATCGCTGATGGTACCCAGGCCGGCCAGCACACCGGTCAGGAAGGTCTGCTCCTGCCACTTGGTAGCCACGGCGCT
This sequence comes from Clostridiales bacterium, assembly GCA_022770345.1. Taxonomy (GTDB): domain Bacteria; phylum Bacillota; class Clostridia; order Oscillospirales; family Oscillospiraceae; genus Faecousia. Next base: position 10,565 of record JALEII010000016.1, read on the forward strand.
GACGTTGTCCAGCTTCAGCGAGGAGTCCACATGAGAAAACTTCTGGTTGGGGAAGTCGGCGGCCACCTCGGTGAGGGCATCGGACATATCGCTGCCCAGGCACACAATCAGGTCGTAATCCCCGGCCTCGCACATGGTCCGCAGATTGGGCACATAGTCGCTGATGGTCTCCGGCTCCAGATAGTCGAAGGTAATCCCCAGCTCGGTCTGAGCGGTCTGCATTCCCGCGTAAGCCATGTCGTTGAAGTTCTTGTCGCCCAGGCCGCCGGTGCCCAGGATCAGACCCACCTTCATGGTCTTGTTGTCGTCGTTCTTGGCGTTGTCCTTGGAGCCGCAGGCACACAGGGTCACCAGCATGACCAGAGCCAGCAGCAGCGCTGCGAATTTTTTCATTCCCTTTTCCCTCGTTTTCGTGTGATTTGGACGGCTTGCGTCCTTTACGGATATTATAATCTCCCGGAAAAAGCCGGGCAAGGAACGTCCTTGCCCGGCAATGGAAGCATTTTGACTTTTTTCGCAGTCAGCCCCGGCCAAATGGTAAAATATTGACCCTTTCTGTCACAATCTTGTCATTCGTGCCTGCTCCGGGGTGATCCCCCGATATTTTTTATAAATTCTTGTAAAATATCCCGGATTGGCATAGCCCACCCGGTTGGCGATTTCCGCAATGCTCAGGTCGGTCCGGTTCAGCAGTTCCTGCGCCCGTTCCAGCCGATACAGCGTCAGATATACGCTGAAATTTTCTCCCATTTCTTCCTTAAATTGCCGGGAGAAATACTCCGGGGACCGGTACACCGCCTGGGCCACTCTTGCCAGGGACAGGTCCTCGCTGTAATGGGCCCGGATATAGCATACCGCCGTATCGATAAACGTGGAGGTGCGGCTGCTTTCCTGCATTTTCGCCACCAGACTCCGGCAGCGCTCCACGCAGGCCTCCAGCGTGTCCGGCAGTTCTTCTTTGGAAAGGCCGGATTCCGTTTCCCGGCAATACTGCTCCTCTACGAGCAGCACCATCCGGCGGCTGTGCTCCATGGCCCAGGAAACATCCCCGGCGGCGGGCTGCCCAATGGCATTTTTCCAGCCCTGCAGGGTGTCCAGAGCCTCCGGAAAGCGGTAATCCTGCAAAAACTGCATGAATTGCTTTTTGAACTGGTGAATCCGTCCCCGGTCCAGGGGCCGCCGGGCGGCCAGGGCTTCATAGTCCGTCACGCCGCCGAAGAAGGCCGCATCCAGCGCCGCAGCGCCTTGCCGCAGCAGCACCGGGAAATCCCGCAGAGCTGCGGAAACGGACGATGTTCCGAAAGAAATGCCGGTCCCCGCCAGAATTTGCGCCACGTTGTCCCCGTCGGGCTGGAACAGCAGATATTCATATGTACGCTCGCTGGCCACCAGTGCAAAGCCCCCGGTCTCCCGTCGGAACCGTTCTGCCAGCTCCGAGTACACCATCCAGCTTTTGGGGGAATTGCCGTTGGGTACAGCCCAAACCCGGTAATTCACGCCCTCCCGGGCCCCCAACCGCTGCAAAATACGCTTCGAAGCATCGGCAGCGTCGGCGGTATTGTAAATCTCGTACAGGTCCAGGTGGCCGCTGGGAAATACCCCGTCCACCTTCGTCCGGCGAATTTTCTCCGCCTGGGCGCGGGTCTTGTCCAGCAGATTTTTGATGTCTGCGGCCCGCATTTCGCTTTTCAGAATATACTCCCAGGCTCCCAGGCTCAGGGCCTCCTTGGCATAGGAGAACTCGGCATAGTTGGTGAGAATGACAAATTTCGTAAAAGGCAGCTTTTCCTTTGCCTGGCGCATCAGTTCCAGGCCATCCATCACCGGCATACAAATATCAGTGAACACAATATCCGGCTGGACCTGCTCCATCATCTCCAGAGCCTCCGCCCCGTTGGCGGCCGTAGAAATTTTGTCCTCCGGGGCAATGGTACCGATGCAGTAGGTGAGCCACTGCCGAATGGGCGCCTCATCGTCCACCACGGCGACTTTCAGATTCATCGTGCTTCCTCCTTTGCTTCCCAGTAAGGCAGGGTGTAGGTAATCTTCGTGCCTTGGCCCACGGCGCTTTCGATGGACAGACCGTAGGCGCTGCCGTAGCACATCTGAATACGCTCGTGGACGTTCCGCAGACCCACATGATTCATGCGGCTTTCCTTTTGAAGAATGTCCCGTCGCTGGTCGTCGCTCATGCCCACCCCGTCATCCGCTACGACAATGGTCAGGTTTTCGCCCTCCCGCCGGGCGGTCAGTGTGATTTGAATACGCTTCCCGCCGGTGCCATGGAAAATGGCGTTCTCCACCACCGGCTGCAGGATCATGGAGGGGACCATGACCCGGTCCGTGTCGGGCCCCAGGTCGAATGTGGCCTCAAACGTGTCCGGGTATCGATAGCGCTGCAAATTCACATAGTTTTCCAGGGCGTCCGTTTCCTGGGACAGGGGAATGAATTCGTCGGACCGGGACAGAGTCTGCCGCAGCAGCTTGGAAAAATAGAAGAGCATCTCCCCGGCCTCCTCCGTCTTGTTCATTTCCAGCAGGAAGCGGATGGAGGTCAGGGTATTGTGGATAAAATGAGAATTGATCTGGGCATGGAGGAAGTCGATCTCCGCCGCACGCTTGCGCTGCTCGCTGTGCCGGACCTCGTCGATCAGCGATTGGAGCTGTTCGGCCATCTCATTGAAGGACCGCTCGATGCGGCCAAACTCGTCCTCCCCGGTGACGGTAAGCCGCACGGACAGGTCCCCGCCCCGGATACGGTCCAGGCCCTTTTCAATGGCACGGGTCCGGGCCATCAGCGTCCGGGCCGCCAGCAAAAGCGCCAGCAGCATTCCCGCCGCAGTCAGGCCGATGACCAGGAAAATAATGTTCCGCACATTCCGCAGGGCCGCAAAGGCGGACCGGGCCGGGAGCCGCTGGTAAAGATACCAAGCCGTTCCGGGGATACGGCGGCTCAGGAGGAAATCCCCGTCCTGGATCTTATCCATAATGCGGCTGCTGTCATTCAGTGCCGTCAGGTCGGAAATGCTCACGCCGCAGCTTTGGCCGATGGCGGTCTTGTCCGCCGAGGAAATGACCGTTCCCGCCTCGTCCACCACTGCCATGGTCCCCGCCGTCGTCAGGAAGGTCCGGTACTGGGAATAGAGAAAAAGCTCCGACACGTCCAGCACCACCACGCCCCGCAGGGCCGTATCGTCATAGGAGCGCATAGGCAGCAGTATCCGGAAGGTGTAGACCATCACGCCGGCACCCTGAGGCCGGAGGCTTACCGGAAGCAGCACCGGCTCCGCCGACGGGTCCAGCAGGGCAGGATAGCTTTCCGTCAGGTCCGAAAAATGTTCCTCCGGTACCTGATTATAGGAAGCCGCCCGGAGGCCGCCCCGGCCGAGGACTGCTACGCTTAAAAGATTCGCCGGCCGCTGGTGGGAGCTGACGAACTCCGTCAGGGCCGCGTTCAGCGCAGACATAGCCTGCCGTTCTCCCATTGTCCCGCCGTCGGCCAGGGTCAGCAGACTGCTGTCCACACTGAGCTGCTGACCAAAGGAGCGAATTTCCGTCATGGATTTGCCCATGGAGGCCGCCGTGCCTTCCAGATTGGCGTTGTTCAGCCGGAGAAATTCCTCGCCCACGGTCTGCCGGGCAAATACATAGATCAGCGTTCCCGCCGCACACAGCACCGCCAGCAGCACCGCAAAAAGCAGGCAGAAAATTCGCAGGGTGTAGCTTTTTCCCACGGCTGCCGCCTCCTTCCTTCATACTGCCTATAAGCATACCACATTTTGGCGCTTTCCCGCAAGCGCTTTTCGTTTCCCCCATTGAAAAATAGGGAAAAATCGGGTATGATATAGAAAAATCACGTCAGGAGGCGGAACGCATGACCACGCAGGAAGCAAGAGACGAATACACCCGTGCCCTTCGGCTGGGCCAGAAGGAATTCAAGGAGCGAAGCATGGCCGGCAAGGATCCCTACCCCGCCGTGCTGGACGACATTCTGGAGGGACAGGCCCAGGGGGGCGTGGCCAACATCCCCCTGTTGGAAATTCCCGTGGAACACATCGTAGGCGTCAAGTCTCAGGGCCGGGTATCGGCCTTCACGGCAGGCTTCCTGCCGCTTCTGAACCCCGACAGCGAGTTTGGCATGAAATGGCAGTACCTGTGCATGGCCCATCTGGGCACCGAGGGCATCCGGGACCCCATCACCTGCTTTGAATACTTAGGCAAATTCTATGTGCAGGAGGGCAACAAGCGGGTCAGCGTGCTGAAATATTTCGGCGCCGCCCGAATCCCCGGCTCCGTGACCCGGATTTTGCCCGTCCGCAGCGACGAGCCCAGAATTCAGGCTTACTATGAATTTCTGGACTTCTACAAGTCCGCCAAGGTCTACGACGTGCAGTTCCGGCACCCCGGCGACTACGCCAAGCTGCTGGCCTATCTGGGCAAGGAGCCGGGAGAGGAATGGACCGAGCGGGAGCAGCGGACCTTCACCGCCTATTTCCAGTATTTCCGGGAGGCCTTCCGGTCCCTGGGCGGCGACGATCTGGGGTTGGAACCGGAAGACGCCCTGCTGCTCTGGCTTCAGGTCTACCCCTTCCAGGACCTGGGACGGCTCAGCGCCGCAGAGCTGAAAAAAGCCCTGTCCCGGCTGTGGGAGGATGTGGTGACCCTGGACCAGGCGGACCCGGTACAGGTCCGCACAGAGCCGGGCAAGGATGCCCGGGGCATTTTCAGCCGCCTCATCTCCTCCACCCCGGACCACCTGAACGTGGCCTTCGTCCATCAGAAGGACCCCAAACGGAGCATCTGGGTCCAGAGCCATGACGACGGGCGCATCCACCTGGAACAGGTCCTCCCCGAAAAAGTTACGGTAAAAAGCTATTTTGATGCAGATACCCCCACTCTGGCGGAAAAATATCTGGACCAGGCCGTGGCCGACGGGGCCGAAGTGGTGTTCACAACCTCCCCCCAGCTGAGTCGGGCCACCCTCCGGGCTGCCGTAAAATACCCCAAGGTCCGGTTCCTGAACTGCTCGGCGGACACGCCCTTTTCAAGCGTCCGCAGCTACTATACCCGTGACTACGAGGGCAAATTCATCACCGGGGCGATCGCCGGGGCCATGGCCAAGAACGACCGCATCGGCTATGTGGGCACCTACCCCCTGCTGGGGGTCCCCGCCGCCATCAACGCCTTCGCCCTGGGGGCGCAATTAACGAACCCACGGGCCAGGATTTCCCTGCGGTGGACCTGCCAGCCGGGAAACCCCACGCAGGAGCTCATCAGTGAGGGAATCCGGGTCATTTCCAACCGGGATATCCCCACCCCGGGAGGCTTCTACCTCCACGCAGGCGGCTACGGCACCTATCTGGTAGAGGATTCCGGGCGGCTGACGGCCCTGGCCTCCCCCTGCTACCTCTGGGGGCGGTTCTACGAAAACGTGATCCGCTCCATTCTCTCCGGAGCCTGGGACCAGGAGCGGGATGCCTCCAAGGCCGTGAACTACTGGTGGGGCCTGAACAGCGGTGTCATTGACGTAAAACTGGCGGATTCCATCCCGCCGGGACTGGCGGTGCTGGCACAAATGCTCCGCAAGGGCCTGAAGCAGGGGGCCATCGACCCCTTTGCCAGGACCCTCCGGGACCAGAGCGGCAAGGTCATGCACACGGAAGACCAGGGAGCCTTCTCCCCGGACACCCTGCTGCGGATGGACTGGCTCTGCGAAAATGTGGACGGGGAAATCCCCGACTATGCACACATTGCCCCCATGGCCCAGCCCCTGGTCCGGGAACTGGGGGTCCATCGGGAGCAGGTGCCGCTGGAAAGGGAGGAAGGGCTGTGAGAATTCTGGCAGTTTCCGACGAGGAATACAAGGGCTTCTGGGATTATTGTCGGCCCGGAAAGCTGAAGGATTATGACCTCATTCTGTCCAGCGGGGACCTGAAGGCGGATTATCTGTCCTTTCTCGTGACCATGGCCCGGTGTCCGGTACTTTACGTCCATGGTAATCACGACGACGGTTATGCCACCCGGCCCCCGGAGGGCTGCGACTGCATTGACGATGCCCTGGTGGTGGTCAACGGGGTCCGGATTCTGGGGCTTGGAGGCTGCCGCCAGTATCATCCGGGGGCTTACCAGTACACCGATGCGCAAATGCGCCGGCGCATCCGGAAGCTGCGCTATGCCCTTTGGAAGGCAGGCGGGGTGGACATTGTGGTGACCCATGCGCCCCCCAGAGGCGTGGGCGACGGGGAGGATCCGGCCCACATCGGCTTTGACGCATTGCTCCCTCTGCTGGACAAGTACCATCCCCAATATCTGCTCCACGGCCACATGCACTTGCGCTATGGGGCGGACCAGACCCGCATCCGGGAGTATGGGGACACGAAGGTCATCAATGTCACAGAAAAATACGTGCTGGAGATCCCCAACCGGGCCCACAAATCGTCCTACCCCGGGGAGGTCCGGTGGATCACCCGCCAGCCGGCCCTGAAATTCAATGATATGGAGTATCCGTTAGGACTATGAAAACGTCGGAATTTGCAGGATTTTCCCCGGAGACCTTTGATTTTCTCTGGGGCATCCGTCTGAATAATCATAAAGAATGGTTTGCCGCGCATAAAAAAGACTATGTGGACCGGCTCTACGAGCCCATGAAGGCCCTGGGCCAGGCGGCGTTCCGGCCCTTTCTGGACCGTCCCGGCAATCTGCTGAAGGTCAGCCGCATTTACCGGGACGCCCGGATGCACTATCCCGTACCTTACAAGGAAAGTCTGTGGCTGTGTATCCGACAGGACGTGGAATGGTGGGCGGAAAATCCCTGCCTGTATTTTGAGATTCGCCCGGAGGGGGCTTCCGCCGGGTTCCTGTTCTGGAAGCCGAAAACGGCCATTCTGGAAGCCTTCCGGCAGGACCTGATCGCAAGACCGGAGGTGTTCCCGAAAATTGCGGAAAAATGCCGGAAAGCCACGGGCCTCCCCCTGACAGCGGAGGTTTATAAGCGTCCGAAGCCCTGCCCCATTCCCGAATTGGAGCCGTATTTTGCCTGGAAGGGCGACATTGAATGTACGACCTCCTGGGAGCCGGGGGAGGCGCTGTTCGACCCGAAACTGGGCGATGAACTGGCGGAGATGTTTGAAAATCTGCTGCCCCTGTACGATTATTTCGGGGCGCTGACAGCAAAAGGAGTGTAAAAATTGGCGATTCTCCTGGAAAAACAGGATTTTTCGGATATTTATGAGTTACTGGAGGCCAGCTTCCCCCACTCGGAGTTCCGGGAGCGGGAAGCCCAGGCGGCCCTCTTTGACAAAGCCCCCTACCGGGTCTACGGACTGCGGGAGGGGGAAAAACTGCTGGCCCTGTGCGCCCTGTGGGAATTGCCGGGCTGGCGGTATCTGGAGCATCTGGCCGTGGCGCCGGAGGCCCGGAACTGCGGCCTGGGGGGGCGGTTTCTGGACGGCCTGACGGCGGACCGGCCCTGCGTGCTGGAAGTGGAGCTGCCGGAAACGGACCTGGCCCGGCGGCGTATCGGCTTTTACCGGCGGCACGGGTTCGCATGGAATGACTATCCATATATGCAGCCCGCCCTGCGGCCCCAGGAATCTCCCATTCCCCTGCGGCTCATGACCCGCAACGCCCCTCTGCCGGAGGAGGAATTCCACCGGCTGAAAAAAGAAATTTACAGAACCGTCTACGGGGTGGAATCCATCGGCGCAAAATCCCCCGGCGGGGCACTGTAGGGGCGAGGCACGCCTCGCCCGCCAGTCTACAATTCCAGAGTAGTTAAAATCGACGCTGCAACTGATGGGACAGAGCAAAGGCTTCCCCTGGAGGGGAAGCTGGCGCAACGTCAGTTGCGACGGATGAGGTCGAAGCTATCAATTTTTACCATGGGTTGGTACGACGCTGT
>JALEII010000033.1 GCA_022770345.1 Clostridiales bacterium
AACACTCTCGCATCGCGAGAAGTATTATACCGGACATTCCCAGGTTTGTCAATATCTTTTTTCAGCATGTTGGAAAGTTATAAGTCACCCTTCCGCCGTCCAATGGGCGTACAGCGTCACGGGAATTTGGTTGGTCCAGTCAGTCTGGCTGTTCGTTTGCCCATAGAAATCTGCGGCACTAAGGCGCTCTACCCGCTCCCCCGCTGCCGTGTACCAGCCGTCGAAGCGGTAGCCCGACCGGGTTGGCTCCGGGAAAGCGCAGAGAAACACGTTTGTTCCGGAAAAGTTCGGTCCGGCAGCATCGAAGTCCGCTGAAGGACTGCCGCCGTTAGCATCCAAGTGCAGAGGCAGGAACGCCTCCCCTTCCGTCCTCCGCCAGGCTGCTCTGAGGGTAATATTCCGAACTCCGTCCTGCTCCTCCACCAGATAGGCATCCGCTTCCGGGAACGTGTCCCGGTAAAACCGATCGGGCTGAGAACGAAGCGGCAGCACATAGCCCATGAATTCAAATCCGGGCCGGGCCTCCGGTTGTGGCAGGTTCTGATCTTCAAATGTTCCTTCCGGAAAAGTGCTGTCCAGCAGCACCGCCTCCCGAGTGCCGTCGATATATGACCCGGTAACCATTAACCGAACAGTTCCCATACTTGGGGGCTGGGTCGCGGGCGGTTCCGTTGGGACTGGCTCCGTAGATACTGTCGGGGCCACCGTTGCTGCAGTCGTCATCGCAGACGGCTCCGTCGTTTCGACTTTCGGGGGTGGAGCTGTCTGTTCCCGGAAGGCCATCACCACCAGCAGGGCCATGGCCGCCGCCAGGAACCATTTCCCATTCCGCCGGTTTTTCTGCGGTTCCTCCGGCAGGGTGCTTTCCGTGTATTCCGGCAACGGCGGGGTATATTCCGGTCCCGGAGGGCTCCACTCCCCTGCCCTGGGCGCTTCCTCTTTGGGCTTTTCCGGGTATTCCTGAGGCCGTTCCGGGGCGTCCTTTGGAACATGATACTCCATAGGCGTTACCGGCTATGAACATCCAGCTGCGGGAAGGGGCACTCCACCCCCAGCCGCCGGAAGCCCAACAGCAGTTCCCGGTTCAGGAGCCTCTGGGCAGAGAAAATGTTTTCCTCAGCCACCGGCGCAACGAACCGAAGCCGCACAGAGGAGGCTTCCAGGGACTGAACGCCCGCATATTGAGGGACAGAGCGCAGCACATCAGCGTGGTCCTTCCCAATTTTCTCCAGCAGCTCCGGCAGCTTGGCCTCCAGGTCCTCCAGATCCGTTTCGTAGGGAATATCCATATCGCAGACCGCACGAGAGGCGTTATCCGACCGGTTCAGGATGTTCTTCATCTCGGAATTGTTGATGATCTTCACATTGTCGCCGCTGTCCACCACGCAGGTGGTCCGGATGCCGATTTTCTGGATGGTCCCCCGAAAGCCGCCGACTTCGACAATATCTCCCACGTTGCATTGGTTCTCAAAGAGCATGAACAAGCCCGTGACCACGTCGGCGATCAGACTCTCTGCACCAAAGCCCACGATCAAGGCCAGAACGCCCACACTGGCCACGATGGCCGACACGTTCACCCCCAGAATGGACAGGCCCCAGCACAGGATGGTCAGGGCAGCAACATACTGAATGAGACTGTACACCAGGGAGCGCAGCGTCTGTCCCCGATGGGTCTTGGGCTTAAAAAGGCCTAAGAGCAGCTTCAGCACCGTCACCAGCAGGATAACACCCACGACCATAGAACCCAGCTTCAGGAGCGCCGCCAGGCTCAGGTCCAGCTGCAGGGAAATGTCCTTCCCGGTCCACACGTCCGCAGCGCTGCAGGCCCACAGCAGCAGTCCCAGCGCCGCCAGGAGCAAAAAGAGTTTGAGAACAGTATTTTTCATAGTGATTCCCCCTTTTTTTCACTATACCATGAATATCACCCCCACGCAAGGGAAAATTGCAAATTTTCCTGCGCCTTTTGCCGCCCTTGACTTTATAGGTGGATTGTGGTATATTGACATCGAAAATCCCCTATTTTGCAAACGAATAAAGGAAGTGTTCTTTATGAATACGGAAATTTTTGAAACCTTTGAATCCAACGTCCGTTCTTACTGCCGCAGCTTCCCCACGGTATTCACCCGTGCCAAGGGCGCCATCATGCAGGACGAGGACGGTAAGGAATACATCGACTTCTTCGCCGGGGCCGGCGCTCTGAACTTCGGCCACAACCCGGACGAAATGGTCCGGCGAGTCTGCGACTATCTCCAGAATGACGGCATCGTCCACTCCATGGATATGTACACCGCTCCCAAGCGGGAATTCCTGGAGTATTTCCATGACCGCATTCTTGCCCCCCGTGGACTGGATTACAAAATTCAGTTCGCCGGTCCCACCGGCACCAACGCTGTGGAGTGCGCTACGAAGCTGGCCCGGAAGGTCAAGGGCCGGGAGAATATCTTTGCCTTCATGGGCGCTTTCCATGGCATGACCCTTGGCTCTCTGGCGCTGACCACGGACCGATGCTCCCGGGACGGCGCCGGACAGATTCTGCCCAACGTGACCCACATTCCCGCTCCTTATATGTTCCCGGAGCTGGACACGATCGCCTATATGGAGCGGCTGCTCACCGACGATCATTCCGGCGTGGAGAAGCCTGCGGCCATTATTCTGGAAACCATCCAGGCCGACGGTGGCATTTATGTGTTTGATTCCCAGTGGCTCCGGGACCTGCGGGCTCTGTGCGACAAATATGACATTTTGCTCATCGTGGACGACATTCAAGTGGGTTGCGGACGGGGTGGCTACTTCTTCTCCTTCGAGCGGGCGGGCATCGTGCCGGATATGGTCACCATGTCCAAGTCCATCGGCGGCTTCGGTATGCCCATGTCCATCGTGCTGATGAAGCCGGAACTGGACCAGTGGGAGCCGGGCCAACACACCGGCACCTTCCGGGGCAACCAGCTTTCCCTGGTGGCTGGAAAGGCCGGCCTGGAGATCATGGCGGAAACGGACTTGCTTGAAAATGTCCGCCGGAAGGGCCAGATCGTGGAAAACTTCCTGAAAACCGAAATTCTGCCTTTGGACAAGCGCATCTGCTACCGGGGCATCGGCCTTATCTGGGGAGTGGACTTTGACGCCTTCGACAAGGATATGACCAAGCCCCTCATTGCCGCCTGCTTCAAAAACGGCCTTATTGTTGAGCGGGTAGGCCGGGACAACGACGTGCTGAAGCTGATGCCGCCACTGGTCATCTCCGACGAACTGCTGCTGAAGGGCCTGAACATCCTCAAGCAGTCCCTTATGGAAATTCTCTGATAGGACGGACACGTCATGGGAAAAATCTCCTTTTACCTGGCCATGCTGGCCGGAAAGACAGCCTCGGCCCTGCTGAAATTGCTTGGCCGGAACGCCAGCTATCTTCCCGGCAAGGTGGCACTGACCATCTGCAAGGATTTCATGGGGCGGCTGACCCTGCCCAAGACCGTTATCTGCGTCACCGGTACCAACGGCAAAACCACCGTCAGCAATCTACTCACCGGGATGCTCCGGAAGTGCGGCTACACCGTCACCAACAACTCCCTGGGTTCCAACGTTCAGGCCGGTGTCTGCACGGCGCTGCTGGATGACGCCACCTTCGGCGGGACCATCCGGAAAGACGTTGCCGTGCTGGAAATCGACGAGCGCAGTTCCCTGCTGATCTATCCCTATATCCATCCCACTTATCTGATATGCAACAACATCATGCGGGACTCCATCAAGCGCAACGCTCACACGGATTTCATTACCTTCCTTCTGAATAAGGCCATCCCGGCAGACACCAGGCTGATACTGAACGCAGATGACATCATCTGCGCCCACCTGGCTCCCCAGTGTCAGGACCGGACCTACTTTGGAATCAGCGCCGACGCCCCCGAAAGCGATGCCCTGCCCTTCCTGCGGGATATTGTCTATTGTCCGAAGTGCGGCGCTCTGCTCAAGGCCCACTATGCCCGCTATAATCACATTGGGCGGCTTTACTGCCCGGATTGCAGCTATCAGACTCCGGAACCGGATTTCGTTGTCAGCCGCATCGATGAGGAAGCCAATACCTTCACCGTGACGTGTGGCGAGAAAGCCTACGATTTTGCACTCATCAACCGGAATATCACCAATCTCTATAACTTCTGCGGTGCCATTACCGTGCTGAGCCTGTTCGGCCTTTCCTACGAACAGCTACGGGACGCTTTCGCCGGTGCAAAAATCGTCAGATCCCGGTTTGATGAGATTACCGTAGGTGACCACAAGCTGACGGTCATTCTGGCCAAGGGCCAGAACCCCATCGCATGTTCCAGCGTTATCCGCTATGCGGCAGGCTGCCCCGGCGAAGGGAAGAACCTGCTCATTTCCCTGGACGATATTGGCGACAATCACAACAATTCCGAGAACGTCAGCTGGGTGTTCGACACGGATTACACCCCTTTGGCAGACGATTCCATCGCCAAGGTCATTTTCATCGGAAAACGCTGCCACGACTATTACCTGCGGGCACTGATGGCGGGCGTTCCGGAGGACCGTCTCTACGCCCTTGAGACCTGGCAGCAGGGCGTGGACGAGATCGACCTGAGCGTGTGCAAAAACGTTTACCTACTCTATGACCCCTATCGTGGTGCCGAGGAACGTCAAATTCAGAACTGCTTGGTGTCCCGGATGAAGGGAGACGCAGAGAAATGAAAATTGAAGTGCTTTTTAGTGAAGTCTGCAACCTCAGCGGCGATTTTCAGAACGTCGAATATCTTCGTCAGAGCCTGCCGGAGGCGGATTTTATCTTCACGTCCCTGATGGACATCCCTTATTTTGCGGAAAACCGGCCGGATATGGTGCTGATGGGCACCATGACGGAGGCCGTTCAGCGGCGGGTCATCGAAATACTGCAGCCCTACCGGGATCGGCTGGAAAAACTGATTGATGACGGCGTGGTGTTCCTGATGACCGGCAACGCCTGTGAGGTCTTTGTCCGGCACATCGACTATGTGACCGAGAAGCTGTCCGTGGACGGCCTTGGACTTTTTGACCTGACAGCGAAAACAGACCTGTTTCACCGTTATAACGGCAAGTTCCTGGGTGACATTGATGGCATCCCCGTGGTAGGCTTCCGATCCCAGTTCAGTTTTCTGTACGGGGACAATTCCGGCGGCTTCGTCGGCAAAAACCGGCGGTCCATCGGTATCAACCCCCAGACCGATCTGGAAGGCATCCGCCGGAAAAATTTCTTTGGGACCAATCTGCAGGGTCCTATTCTGCCTCTGAATCCCCTGTTCTGTGAGCATCTGATGGCGCTGGCCGGTGTCCGGGAACCTCACGCCGCCCATCGGGAGGCCGCCATGACCGCCTATGAACAGCGACTACGTGAATTCCGGGATCCCAAGGTCAAATTCTGAATATTTCAAGCATAAAGAACGCCTCCGGTGCGAAAAGCGCATCGGAGGCGTTCTTTATAAGCATTTCAGGGTCACATAGCTGGTGTTGACGCTGCCGTCAATGAGCCTAGCATAGTCCAGCATCTGGGTAAAACCGCAGGCAGTGTGGAGGGCCAAGGACGCGCGATTTCGCTTCCGCACATGGGAATAGACCGGCTTCTGATCCCCGCTTCTCACATGGTCCAGTGCCGCCAGAATCAGGGCTTTCCCGTAGCCCCTTCGCCGCTGCTCCGGCATGGTCTCCAGGGCTTCCAGAAGCAACCCATCTCCAAAAGGCTCCAGGCGCAGGGCCGAAACAGTGCGTCCGTTTTCTTTCCAGAGGCAGTAAAAAGCCCCCTTCTGCCGGAAGAAGTCCTCCCGGAGGTAGTCTGCAAAATTCTGCTCCACCTGATCTACCGGAATGTCCCGTTTCAGGGCATTTCCTTCATTGCTCTCCCGGTAGACAGCCATCAGTTCTTCAAAATTCAATGCTCCCATGGAGCCAACGATTTTCAGCATCCTTTCTCCCTCCTTCACGCAAGGTTGCTTCCTGCGTTGCCCGTCACTTTCGACGGTTTCTCCGAAAAGGTTCGTGTTTTCCCGTCAATTCGACTGGCGTTCACTTGGATATACCGAAGGTTATTCACACAATCCACAGACTTTTCCACAGGCGTAGCTTGAAATTCCATCCGTCTTTCTTCCTTCTATTCTTGAAAATACGAGAATTCATCCGGTTTTATACTCAAAAAATCCGGTTCGTGAAAACGCCGAATTTTATATTCATTTTTTGAATGAATACTCTCGAAAATAAAAGAAAATGCAGGGCAGATTCCTCCGCCCTGCATTCTTTAAAGACTTTCGCCCAAAATGGACTTGGTAGCGTAGGCGTTCAGTTCCATTCCAGCAGTGTGGCCCGCCAGGAACTCATAATAACCCTGTGCCCCAATCATGGCTCCGTTATCCCCACAAAGGGACAGTGGAGGAATGAATACCTCCACTCCCAGCCGTTCCGCCATGGCGGTCACATCCCGTCGAATGCGGGAATTGGCAGCCACACCTCCGGCAATGGCTACTTTTTTCCGGCCGGTGGCCTGCAGGGCCAACTCCACACGTGGCACCAGCATATCAGACACGGCGGCGGAGAATCCGGCGCAGAGGCTGTCCACGTCCAGCGTTTCCCCCACCTGCTCGGCGTGATGAATGAGATTCAATGCGGCAGTTTTCAGACCCGAAAAGCTCAGATCGTAAGGATTTTCGCCGGGTTTCGGCCGGGGCAGGGTGTATTTTTTCTCGTCTCCACGGGCCGCCGCCTTGTCCAGGGCGGCTCCGCCGGGATAGGGCATCCCCAGCACCCGCGCGACCTTATCGAAGCACTCCCCTGCCGCATCGTCCAGGGTCGTGCCGAGAATTTCCATCTCCGTGTAGTTCTTCACGTCCACGATCATGGTATGTCCCCCGGAGACGATAAGGCACAGGAAGGGGGGTTCTAATTCTGGAAAGGCCAGATAATTGGCGGCAATATGTCCCCGGATGTGATGGACTGGGATCAGTGGCTTCTTCAGTGCCAGGGCTGCAGCCTTAGCGAAGTTCACCCCCACCAGTACGGCCCCGATGAGGCCCGGCGCATATGTCACGGCCACCGCATCGATGTCCTGCCGGATCAGGCCGGTATTGACCAGAGCCTGCTCCGCCAGGCCGGAAATGGCCTCAATATGCTTCCGGGAGGCAATCTCCGGCACCACGCCGCCGTATTCCCGGTGGAGAGGCACCTGAGAGGCGATGCAGTCCGTGAGTATTTTTCGCCCGTCCTCCACGATGGCCACAGCAGTCTCATCACAGGAGGATTCAATTGCAAGGATCTTCATACATTCCATTCCTTTCGCAAGATACAGGCATCCTCCCGGGGTTTCTCGTAATAGTCCCGGCGGCGGCCCACAGCGGCAAAACCAAGCTTGTTATAAAGGCCGATGGCAGCTTCATTGGATGCCCGGACCTCCAGGGTCAGGCAATAGGCACCACGGCTTTTCAATTCTTTCACCAGTTGTAGCACCAGCGCTTCGCCGATGCCCTGCCGCCGGAAATTCGGGTCTACCGCCAGATTCATCATATCCGCCTCTCCCAGCACCGTCTGGGAGCCGATGTAGCCTGCCAAGCAGTCCCCTACTTTCGCAACCAGCCACAGGGAAAGGGGATTTTCCAATTCCGAAGCCACGCTTTTTTCGCTCCAAGGGTCGGAAAAGCAAGTTTTTTCCAGTTCCGCGACGGCGGCCACATGGGAATCGTCCATGGGTAAAATGACCATCATTTCGCCTCGTACCAGCTCTTTCCCCACTTGGCCTCGGCCACCAGCGGCACATTCAGATGGGCTACCTGCTCCATCTGCTCCTGGACTACCTTTGCAACGCCCTGGGCCATCTCCTCCGGACATTCCACGATCAGTTCGTCATGGACCTGCAGCAGAAGATTTGCCTCCGGGTACTGCTTCTTGAGGGCCTTGTCCACCCGGATCATGGCCAGCTTGATGAGATCGGCAGCCGTTCCCTGAATGGGGGTATTCAGCGCGATGCGCTCTGCACCCTGGCGGACGTTGAAATTGCTGCTTTTCAGTTCCGGCAGATACCTGCGACGGCCAAAGAGGGTCTCCGTGTAGCCCTTTTCCCGGGCCTCGGACACGACATTCTTCATATACTCCCGCACGCCGCGGTAATTGGAAAGATAGGCCTCAATATAGGCCTTGGCTTCATAGCGGCTCACGCCGATGTCCTCCGCCAGGGAGAACTCGGAGATGCCGTAAACGATTCCAAAATTCACGGCTTTGGCATGGCGGCGCTGCAGGGGTGTAACCTTCTCCGGCTTCACACCAAAAACCTGAGCAGCAGTGATGGTATGAATGTCTGCTCCGCTGCGGAATGCTTCCTGCATCACCGTGTCCCGGGCCACATGGGACAGGACCCGCAGCTCAATCTGGCTATAATCCGCATCCACCAGCACGCAGCCGGGCTTGGGAATGAACATTTTCCGAATTTCAGCCCCCAGGTCCGTGCGGACGGGGATATTCTGCAAATTTGGCTCCGTGGAGGAAAGACGGCCGGTGGCCGTGACCATGTTCTGGAAGGTCGTATGAATGCGCCCATCAGCGGCAATGACCTTCACCAGGCCGTCGGCGTAGGTGGATTTCAGCTTGGTAAGCATCCGGTAATCCAGAATGGCCGGGATGATGGGATGCTTGTCCCGGAGCTTCTCCAGCACGTCCGCATTGGTGGCGTAGCCGGTCTTGGTTTTCTTAGCACCGGGCAGCTGCAGCTGCTCAAATAGCACCGTGCCCAGCTGTTTGGGGGAATTGATATTGAAGGGGCCCCCGGAGAAGCCGAAAATCCGGCTCTCGCAGTCGGCAATGCGCTCGGAGAGCATAGCTCCGAACTGGCGCAGCTGCTCCTCATCGATGGCCACGCCGGTGCGCTCCATCTTATAAAGTACCGGGCAAAGAGGCAGTTCGATGGTGTCGTACAGGTCCCCCATGCCCTGCTTGTTCAGTTCCTGCCGCAGCTTTTCCCGAAGGAAAAACACCGCTTCGGCGCAGGCGGCAGCGTCGCCGTCCTCCACGTTGGCCCCCAGGAACGTGGCCGCCAGCTTGGACACGGGATAGTCGGACTGAGAGGGATTCAGATCGTAAGCCGCCAGAGCCGTGTCAAATTTCGCCGGTCCAAGCGTAATGCCCAGGGCATCCAGGGCATGGGCCTGGCTTTTCCAGTCATGGCACACCCAGTTTTGCCCTGCCAGCAGATTTCCCGCCCGGTGGATCTCCAGAGGCGTCAGGGTGCAGACCCCCTCCGCCCAGGCAATGGCCAGGGTTCCGTCCGGGGCCAGGTACACAGCTCCTTGCGTACCCGGTTCCGGCAAAGAATCCACCCGCGGCAATATTTCCCGGGGCGTTTCTTCGGTATTTTCCGCCAGGGCTTCTTCCAACTCTGCGCCCCGGAGGCCATAGCGATCAATGAGCCGAACAAATTCCAGCCGGGTGAACAGCTTGAAAAGCTCCAGGCGGTTATAAGGCTGGGTAATGGCATCTCTGGGGGAAAATTCGATGGGCGCATTGGTGCGGATGGTGGCCAGATCATAGGAAAGATATGCCTTTTCCTTGTCTGCTTCCAGCTTTTCCCGCAGTTTAGGCCGGATGGACGGGTCCTGCAAATGCTCGTAGACCCCGTCCAGGGTGCCGAATTTCTGCAGCAAATCGGTAGCCGTCTTGGGCCCTACCCCTGCCACGCCGGGGATATTGTCGGAAGAATCGCCCATCAGAGCCTTCAGATCGATGATATGAATGGGGTCAAAACCATACTCCTGCCGGAAGTTTTCCGTATCATAGAGGGTCGCTGTGGTCTGGCCAGACTTGGCAATGACCAGTTTCACGTTCACATGGCCGTTGATGAGCTGCAGGCTATCCCGGTCGCCGGTGACCACCACACAGTCCCAGTTCTGCTCCGAACAGACCCGGCCCACGGTGCCGATGACATCGTCAGCCTCCCAGCCCTCACATTCATAAATAGGAATGTTCATAGCAGACAGAATCTGCTTCATCATCGGCATCTGCATGACCAATTCCTCCGGCATGGGGTGCCGTGTGGCCTTGTAACCATCATACTGCAAGTGCCGGAACGTAGGCGCATGAACGTCAAAGGCCACGCAGACGGCATCCGGTTGCTCCTCCCGCTCCATTTTCTCCAGAATATTCAGAAATCCGTAAATGGCGTTGGTGTACAGGCCATCCCGGGTGGTCAGGGGGCGGACCCCAAAATATGCCCGGTTGATGACACTATTCCCATCCAGAATCATCAGCTTCATACTTTTCTCCACTTCGCACCCTGAGGGGTGTCGATGATCTCAATGCCACGGGCTTTCAGTTCGTCCCGGATGCGGTCCGCCTCGGCAAAATTCTTTGCCTTCTTGGCCTCCGTCCGGGCGGAGACCAGGGCATCGATCTCCGGGTCAGCGGCAGCGGCCTCCTCCGCCTGCTTTTTTTGCAGCTTTTCGGCATTTTCCAGCAGATTCAGACTCAGCACCCGGTCAAAATCCGCCAGGGCCGCCAGCTTGGTAGCATCGGAGCATTTGGCCTTCAGCACGTCAAAGAGGCAGGTGATGGCCAGAGACGTGTTCAGGTCCCCGTCCAGGGCGCCGGTGAAGCGGGCTTTCAGCGCATCGAAAGCGATGCTGTCCACCTCGCCCTCGGCTTTCAGAGCCGCAATGCGGGCAATCAGCTTGTCGTAAGCCGCTGCGGCGTTGTCCAGGTTCTCCCAGGAGAACACAAGGTTCCGGCGGTAGTGGCTTTGCAGGCAGAAATAGCGGTAGACCATGGGGTCGTAGCCCTTTTCCTCCAGCAGGGAGACCGTCAGGAACTCCCCCTTGGACTTGGACATTTTTCCGTCCTCGGTGTTCAGGTGGTGGACATGGAACCAGTAATTGCACCACTTGTGGCCCAGGTAGCTTTCGGACTGAGCGATTTCATTGGTGTGATGGGGGAAGGCGTTGTCGATGCCGCCGCAGTGGATGTCCAGGTCGTCCCCCAGATACTTCATAGAAATGCAGGAGCACTCAATATGCCAGCCGGGATAGCCCACGCCCCAGGGAGAATCCCATTTCAGGGCCTGGTCCTCAAACTTGGACTTGGTGAACCAAAGGACGAAATCATTCTTGTTGCGCTTGTTGGTATCCTCCTCCACGCCTTCCCGGACGCCCACTGCCAGGTCCTCCTCGTCGTGGTCGTTAAAGACGTAGTATTTCTCCAGCTTGGAGGTGTCGAAGTACACGTTTCCGCCGGCCAAATAGGCGTAGCCCTTGTCCAGCAAAGTCGTGACCATGTGGATATACTCGTCGATGCAGCCCGTAGCCGGCTGGACCACATCGGGCTGCTTGATGTTCAGCTTACGGCAGTCCTCAAAAAAGGCGTCGGTGTAAAATTTGGCGATTTCCAGCACGGTCTTATGCTCCCGGCGGGCGCCCTTGAGCATTTTATCCTCGCCGGTGTCCGCATCGCTGGAAAGATGTCCCACGTCGGTAATGTTCATGACCCGCTTGACATTGTAACCCTCGTAGCGCAGGGCCTTTTCCAGAACATCCTCCATGATATAGGTCCGCAGATTCCCGATGTGGGCAAAATGATAGACCGTCGGTCCGCAGGTGTACATCTTCACGATGTCCGGAGAATTTGGCTGAAACAGCTCCTTCTTGTGGGATAGGGAATTATAAAGATACATAAATACTTCCTCCTAAAGAACAGTATGAAATCAAAAACCGCCTCTTATACCATTCGGCATAAGAGGCGGCAGTGCCGCGGTTCCACTCTCGTTTTTCACTCAAAAAATATGCACTTTTTCGCTCCCGGACGCACCTTCCCGGACCGTACTCCACCGGGGTCACAGCCACGCCCCGGCTCTCTGAGGGAGACAGCATCGGTACTCTTTCCGATCATCACGGATACGTGCTTATTTTACCATCATCCGCCCCACCCTGTCAAGTGCCAAGCCTGAAGGATTGCAAAAAGTGGTGAAATGTGATATAGTATTTCGCGTAAAGGAGGGTACCCCCATGAAAAAATTCCTTTCCGCAGCCCTCTGCGCTGCACTTTTACTGACGTTTGCAGGCTGCGCCCGATTATTCCCCCAGGATACGGAAACTTCCGCCCCGTCACTGCTGCGGACGGACCCAACGGAAACTTCTGCAAATGCCACCACGGAACCGGTAAGCATTCCCAACGTAGATCTGACGGCCATTTCCCTGAAATACACCAAACTGGACACGACCGCCGAAGATGGGACTACCGTCTATTCCTTCTGCTATCCCATCCCTTACCTGGTAACGGCCCGGGCCGACGTGACCCAGAGCGTCACCGTGGACCTGATGGGCCGTATTGACGAGTTCCGGTCCAACGGCTCGGAGCTGGAAGCCCAGGCCCAAGCGGCCTACGGCTCCGATGGCTTCACCCCCTACTCCCTGAGTGTTTCCTACACGCCAACGCGGGTGGACGTGGGCGTTCTGAGCCTGTACGGAGAGGTCCGGTCCTATCCCAGCGGTGTTCATGCCAGCTTTCTGTCCACAGCTGTCAGCTACGACCTGCTCACCGGCAAGGAATTACGTCTTTCGGACATTCTCAACGGCAACGTCACCGCCGAACAGCTTTGCACCCTGCTGCTCGCCTCCCTTTCCCAACAGGAGGAAAACCTATACGCCGACTACGCCAACGTAGCCGCCGAGCGGGTCCAAGACTGTATGGACGGGGCCGGCGGCTGGTATTTCACCACCACGGGCCTATGCTTCTTCTTCTCCCCGTACGACATTGCTCCCTATTCCTACGGCGTGGTCACTGCGGAGATTCCTTACAGCGCTCTGGCGGGATTGATGAACGATGCCTACTTCCCCCCAGAGGAAGGTGCTTACACCGGCACACTGGAAGCGTCCCTGTTCACGGAGAACGCCCCCAGCCGGGAATACGCAGAGCTTTCCCTGGACCGGGAGGCCAGCCGGGTGATTTTGACCACAAATCAGGCCGTCCGGGACCTAAAAATCCAGTCTGGAAAATATGACGGCAACACCTTCACTCCCATGGAAACGGTATTCTCCGCCGGGGCAATGAACGCTTCTCAGGCGGTAAGCATCCAGGCAGATCTGGAAAATACGCCGTTGCTTCTCACCTATCGCAGCGGCGAAGAGATCGTGCAGCGGGTACTGACCATGGAAAACCACGTTCCGGTTCTGAAAAAGTAAAAATCAGGGGCTTTCTTAAAATAGATTTTTCTAAAAATAGCCTATCAAGAAGCCGTGAAAATTCAATAAAGCCTGGATTTTCATGGCTTTGTCTAGCTTTTATAAGGGGCTGTCTCACAATTTGCATTTTGAGACAGCCCATTTTTTACATACATTCCTTCTGATACCGGGCGATGGCCTTTTCCAGCACGTCCATGGACCGTTCCAATTCCGGTATCTGCCGGACGTAGGCAATGCGGACCTCATTGATGCCCTTGCCGGGGGTCTCGTAGAAGGGTGCGCCGGGGGCGAACATGACCGTCTCCCCTTCGTAGTCGAATTTCTCCAGCAGCCAACGCTGGAACTTGTCGGAATCGTCCACAGGCAGACCCGCCATCAGATAAAAGGCCCCCATGGGCTCCTCCACCTGTACGCCGGGAATGGCCTGAAGACGGCGAACAACGGTGTCCCGGCGCTTCCGGTATTCTTCCTTGGACCGACGGAAAAACTCGTGGTCAACCCCATAGAGGGCCGCAGCGCCCACCTGATCGATGGTGGCCACGGACAGCCGGGACTGGCAGAATTTCAGAATCGCCTGCTGTAATTCCTTGTTCCGGGTGACCACGCAGCCTACCCGGGCACCGCAGGCAGAGAAACGCTTGGAAACAGAGTCTACAATGACCAAATTCTCGTCTATGTCCCGGAACCGGGCCATAGTGGGGACCCCGAAGGAATCGTCATAGCAGAATTCCCGGTACACCTCGTCGCAGATCAGGAACAGGTCGTGCTTCTTGGCAACGTCGGCAATCATCCGCATCTCATCATGATTCAGCACCACACCGGTGGGATTTCCGGGGTTGGTGATGAGGATGGCACGGGTGTTTTTCGTGATAAGGCTCTCAATGCGCTCCCGCTTGGCATACCGATACCCTTCCTCGGCACAGGTGGGCAAGGCTCGGATAACACCACCCGCCGCATGGACAAAGGTCGTGTAATTTGGATAGTAAGGCTCCGGGATGATGACCTCCGTGTAGGGGTCCAAAATGCTCAGGCAGGTCAACAATAGAGCTTCGCTGCCGCCTGTGGTGATGAGCACGTCGTCCGGCTCCAACTCCACATCCAGTTCCCGGTAATAGGCCCGGACCGCATCGATCAGCTCCGGGGTTCCCGGCGAGGCCGCATAGGCCAGGGTGGCGCTGTCAAAATTCCGGACAGCCTCAAAATAGGCCGGAGGGGTCTGCAGGTCCGGCTGACCGATGTTCAAATGATGGATGCGGATGCCCCGCTCCTGGGCCTTGACGGCCAGCGGGTGAAATTTCCGCATGGGCGAGGGTTCGCAGCGATTGGCGTTGATGGATATGTTCATAAGTTCCTCCGGCAGACCGCAGTCTGCATTGATATTCTTTGGTAAGTGCCCGGACCTCCGGGGATAAAAGTGCCAGGGCCAGCAGATTAGGAATGGCCATCAGACCGTTGACCGTCTCGGATAGGGTCCACACAAGACCCGTGCCCAATATGGCCCCCAGCAGGCTCACGGCGGCCTGAACAAAGGCAAAGGACTTCCAGACGGGTTTTCCAAGCAGATATTGGGCACAACGGGCGCCGTACAGCCCCCAGCCCAAAACCGTTGCAAAGGCAAAGCAACACAGGGACAGGGCAATTGGGATGCAGATCCAGTCCCCATAAACGTCCGCAAAGGCACGGGTGGTCAACCGCACACCGGGGTCCGTGCCGTAAGGCAGGGCCTCCGGGGATGTGAGAATGACCAGGGCCGTCATGGTGCAGATGACGATGGTGTCCAGGAACACCTCCATGATGCCCAACAAGCCCTGTTCCGCCGGGTGGTCCACCAAGGCGGAGGCGTGGGCGATGGATGCGGTTCCCATTCCGGCCTCGTTGGTAAATACCCCACGGGAGGCCCCCACGCCTATGGCCGTGACCATGGAGCCGACAAAGCCACCGGTAACGGCTTTCGGAGCAAAAGCCCCCTGAAGAATCAGCCGTAAGGCATCGGGTATCCGGTTCGCCCGGACGATCAAAGCTCCCAGACCCAGCAACAGATAAAAACAAGCGGCCAAAGGCACCAGCTTTTCCGCCGTGCGGCCAATGCGTCCCGCTCCGCCCCGGAGCAGCAGCCAAACAAGCATGGCCACGACTGCGCCCAGGAACAAATTTCCCCGGTCCGTGACCGGCAGGCCGAAATAGGTCTGCACATCATTGACCCCAGACACAAAGGCATTGATCTGGGTGGCGTTGCCCACGCCGAAAGCGGCAAAAACACCGAAGAGGGCGTAAGCAGCTGCCATGGGACGCCATTTCTCCCCCAGTCCCTGCCGGATGAGATACATGGGACCCCCGGCATAGCCGTCCCGCTCCCGGACTCGATGACGCAGTGCCAGGACTACCTCGGCATATTTCGTGACCATACCGAAAAAGGCACAGACCCACATCCAGAAAATAGCCCCCGGTCCCCCAAGGGTGATGGCCCCAGCCACACCGGCCAGATTGCCCGTGCCAACGGTAGCCGCTAACGCAGTACACAGGGCCTGAAAGGGCGAAACGCCGTCCGCCGTCCGGTCCTTGCCGGTGAGTTTCCGGCCAAATGACCGCAGGGCCGCCGGGAAAAGGGCCACTTGGGCGAAGCCGGTCCGCAGGCTCAGCAAAACTCCTACGCCGAGAATCAGCAACAGGGTCGGCAGGCCCCAGACCAGTCCGTTGACGGTTTTCAGAGCGTTCAAAACGTGACTTTTCATAGCATACCACTTTTCCCCTCATCTTGCAAGCGTTTTTATAAAAAAGTAATCTTTGTAACGGAAAAAGCGGTTCTCTCCATCTGAAAGAACCGCTTTCGTGTTATTTCCATGTTTCCCAGACTTCCGGGGCAAAGCCCACGGTGGCCTGTTTGCCGTTTCGGACAATGGGGGCCTTCATCAGTTCCGGCCGGTCAAAGACCTTGTCCTCCTTGGCACGACTGTCCTCCGTGTAGTGCAAAATCAGGATGTCCGGATCCTTGCTGTCCCAGTCAATGAGGTTATCGATACCGCCCACTGCCCGAAGGACGCTGTCAAATTCCTTCCCGGACAGGCCGTAGCGCAGCAAATCGATGGACTGAAAGGCAATGCGCCGCTCCTTGAAGTAACGTTCGGCTTTCTTGGTGTCGAAGGACTTACTTTTTCCGAAGATCTGTATGTTCAATAAACTACCTCCATGAGACAAAGACCCTTGGCAGGCATCAACACACCGGCCTCCGCCCGCTTCTGAGTGAACAGGTCCGGGATGCTGTCAGCTCTGCGCCGGCCCAACCCCACCTCCACCAGCGTGCCGATAAGGATTCGCATCATATTGTAGAGAAAGCCGTCAGCGGTGGCGGAAATACTCACTTCTGCGCCGGTTTTCGTGATGGAAACGTCGTAAATCTCCCGGACCGTGGACTTTTTCTTGGGCGCACGGGTGCAAAAACAAGCAAAATCATGCTGCCCCAGAAGGGCTTTGGATGCCGCTTTCATGGCATCCAGGTCCAACGGCTCTACCAGCACCGTCATGTACCGCCGGTCAAAAACGCAGGGGCTGTCACTGTTCCAGATGCGGTAGCAATAGGTTTTCTTTTTAGCGTTGAGCCGGGCATGGAACCGGGGCTCTGCCTCCTGACAGGAATATATGCCGATGTCCTCCGGAAGATACCGCCGCAATTCCCGCAGGATTTCCCCGCAGGGCATGGGATTTTCACAGTGGAACGAGGCCACCTGGCCCCTGGCGTGGACCCCAGCATCGGTGCGGCCGCTGCCGGAGATTTCTATGGGTTCTCCCAAAATTCGGCTCAAGGTCTGCTCCAGCTTCCCTTGAATGGTATTTTCCTCCCCGCTGAGCCGCTGCCAGCCCCGGTAGCGGGTGCCGTCATAGCAGAGGTCAAGCCGCAAATTCCGCATCTTCCAATTCCTTTCTGGCCTCCTGCTCGCTGTCTGCCGAGAACAGGAACCGTCCCGTACCGTCGTACACCATTACATGACCATAAGCATATCGGATAGAATACATTTTGCGCTCCTCTTTTCCTCTTGGGATGGCTGTATTCTATCATGCTATATGTCCAATAAGCGGTACTCATTACTCTTTTTTCGGCAAAACCCTGACCAGCCACTTGGCCACGTCCTCGTAGACCTCCTGTCGGTTGATCTCATTCAGAATTTCGTGCCGTCCGCCGGGATAGAGCTTGCAGGTAACGTTCACCATGCCTGCCTTGCGGAATTCCGCCTCGGTTTTGAGAACGCCCTTGCCGTAGCTGCCTACCGGGTCGTCCCCGCCGGCGATGAAGAAAATCGGCAGGTGTTTCTTCATTTTTGCCAGATTTTCCTTCTTTTCGATGTAGGAAATGCCGGTGAGCATATCCCGCAGCAGTCCCGCCGTAGACACAAAACCGCACATGGGGTCATTGACATAAGCCTGCACCGCCGCTTCGTCCCGGTTCAGCCAGTCGAAGGGGGTCTTGGGGGACTCCACACGGGCGTTGTAGGTGCCGAACACGATTTTTTCCAGCTTGGGACTGGGCTGGTCCTCGCCGTCGTGCTTGCAGACCCATTTGCACACCGGAATGGCCCCCGCTAAAAGTGCCTGGGGCTGCCAGCCGGTGCCGCAGATAACGCAGGCGGAAATGCCGCTGTCCGGGTACTTTTCCAGAATGGTCCGGGTCATAAAGGACCCCATGGAATGGCCGAACAGCACATAAGGGACCTCCGGATAGGCCTGATGGGTGGTCTCCAGCAGCCGATATGTGTCCGCAACTGCCGTAAACCACCCTCCGTGGAAATAGCCTTTTGTCTCCGACTCCCCTACGGAACCGCCGTGGCCCATGTGGTCCTCGGCCACCACCAGATAGCCAAGACCGTTCAGATAACGGGCAAATTCATCGTAGCGCTCTACATACTCGGCAATGCCGTGAACGATCTGCACGATGCCCCGGACTTCCCCATCCGGGAGCCAGCGGCAGCCATGCAGCTGCCCCCGGCCCTGGGAAGGATAGTAAAAATGCTCCATCAGTCCACCACCTGGTAACCCGCCTCGGTAATGGCAGCCTTCAGGGCAGCGAGATCGGCATCACCGGTGACGGTGACGTTCTTCGCCGCCAGGTCCACCACTGCATCGGTCACACCGGCAACGCCCTTGCAAGCGTTCTCCACGTGCATCTTGCAGTGGTCACACATCATTCCTTCTACATGGATAACGGTTTTCATAGTAGTTTCCTCCTTGATCGTGGTGTGTTCCACGTTGTTAATGGGTTTGGAAGCGATCTCCTTGGGCTTGAAGAAACGGAGCCGTAAGGCATTTGAGACCACAAATACGGAGCTGAAGCTCATGGCTGCTGCGCCGATCATGGGGTTCAGGAGAATGCGGAAAGCGGGATACAGTGCGCCCGCTGCCACGGGAATACCCAGGCAGTTATAGAAGAATGCCCAGAACAGATTTTCCCTGATATTGCGGATGGTGGCACGGCTCAAGGCCACGGCGTTGCCCACGCCCATCAGGGAGCCGTTCATCAACACCACGTCCGCCGATTCGATGGCGATGTCCGTGCCGTTGCCGATGGCCAGGCCCACGTCCGCCGTCACCAGGGCGGGGGCATCGTTGATGCCGTCGCCCACCATGACGACTTTGTGGCCCTCCTTGCGGAGCCGCTCCACCGCACCGGCCTTATCGCCGGGCAGCACGTCGGAGATCACCCGGTCGATGCCCGCCTTGGCGGCGATGGCCTTGGCGGTCTTTTCATTGTCGCCGGTGAGCATGACCACGTTCAGGTGCATTTTCTTCATGGCGGCCACAGCGGCCACGCTGTCCGCTTTCAGTACGTCGGCAGCAACGATGGTACCCAGATAGATGCCGTTTTCGGAAGCAAAGTGCAAAGGCGTTCCACCGGCATCCACGCTGTCCGGCAGGGCCGGAATTCTCACGCCCAGCTCCTCCATGAGCCGTCCATTGCCGCCGAAGAACTTCTTGCCCTCGATGACGCCGGACACGCCCTTGCCGGGGATGGTCTCAAAATTTGCCGCCTGGGGATGGTCCACACCGGCAGCCTTTTCCAGAACGGCCTTGGCAAAGGGATGCTCGGACTTTTCCTCCAAAGCAGCCGCCAGCTTCAGAAGCTCCACCTCCTGCAGTCCGCCGGGGATGATGTCGGTAACGGCAGGCTTGCCGGTAGTCAGGGTACCGGTCTTGTCCACCACCACCGTATCGACTTTATGCAGGTTTTCCAGAGCCTCTGCATTCTTGAAAAGCAGGCCCATCCGGGCGCCCCGGCCGGTACCAACCATAATGGCCACAGGGGTCGCCAGGCCCAATGCGCAGGGGCAGGAGATGACCAGCACGGAAATGCCGATGTTCAATGCAAATTCCAGGTCGCCCTTTGCGATCATCCAGACGGCAAAGGCAATCAGCGCAATACCCATGACCACCGGCACGAAAACACCGGCGATCTTGTCCGCCAGACGGGCGATGGGGGCCTTGGAGCCGCCTGCTTCCTCCACCATGCGAATGATCTGTGACAAGGTCGTGTCCTCGCCCACTTTATCCGCACGGAATTCCAGATAGCCCTCGGTATTGATGGTAGCGGCGGCCACGGTGTCGCCCACGGCCTTCTCCACGGGAACGCTTTCACCGGTCAGGGCGCTCTGGTCCACACTGGCCCGGCCGGAAAGCACCGTGCCGTCCACAGGAATACGTCCGCCGGAGCGGACAATGACCATATCGCCCAGCCGCACATCTTCCACGGCCACTTCCGTCTCCACGCCGTCCCGGCGGACCGTGGCGGTCTTGGGGCTCAGGTCCATCAGGGCCCGGATGGCATCGCCGGTCTTGCCCTTGGCACGGGTCTCCAGAAACTTACCCAGGGTAATGAGCGTCAGGATCATGGAAGCGGACTCAAAATAAAGATTCTCGCCATACTGATGGGCCGTCTCCATGTCGCCGTTGCCCATGGCGGCAGCCATGCGGAACAGAGCTGCCGCACCGTAAATCAGAGCCGCCAGAGAGCCTACGGCAATCAGAGAGTCCATATTCGGCGCTCTGTGCCACAGGGCTTTCAGGCCACGGGAATAATAGACCCGGTTCAGATACACCACCGGCAACGTCAGGAAAAATTGCAGCAGCGCCGCCATCAGGGGGTTGTGGTGATACCACATAGGCACCGGCAGACCAACCATGTGGCCCATGGTAAAGTACATAAGAATGATCAGGAACACCGCCGAGGCGATAAGCCGCGTCTTCATTTCCTTCAAAGGATTCTCTTGGGGGGCTTGCCGGGGAGCTGCCTTCTTTCCCGGCATCTCCGGAATAGCACCGTAGCCTGCGTCCGAAACCGCCTTCTGAATGGCGGGGATAACGTTCTCGTCCTTGGCTTCCACCACCATGGTGTTGGCCAGCAGATTCACCTCTGCATTGTTCACACCTGCCGTTTGCCGGGTCACTTTCTCCACCCGGGCCGAGCAGGCGGCACAGGTCATACCGGTGACCTGGAAGCGTATCTTCATGGTATCCTTTCCTTTCCAAAAAGTCAACGGTCACGCTGAAATTCCCGTTGACTTCTTTTTGTTTTTATGCTAACATCTTATCACAAATCGAGAAAAAAGCAAGTATGCACTATTTTGTGCGATACTACCCTTTTTGATACCGGAGGAAGTCATGGTCACAAACGATCATTGCCCCGTGGAAGCCACACTGGAGCTTATCGGCGGCAAATACAAATCCCTGATCCTCTGGCACCTTGCCGGAGGCATACTGCGGTTCAATGAACTGCAAAAGCAGCTGCCCAGCGCCACACCGAAAATGCTCACCCAGCAGCTTCGGGAGCTGGAAGCCCAAAAACTGATCCACCGGGAAGTTTTTCCCGTGATCCCGCCCAGAGTGGAATACTCTCTCACGGAGCTAGGCAGGAGTCTGATGCCCATTCTGGTCGCCATGCGGGACTGGGGCAGCGAATACCTGAGCAAGAAGAACGTGAAGCCCTGCTGCTTCATGATCGGCTCCGATCCCGTCCACACCGCCACATCACAGAAAGGAACCTTATGAGAATCAAGATCACTTCCGACTCCACCTGCGACCTGTCCCCCCGGCAGATCGCCGAAAACGACATTACCATCATTCCGCTCATCGTCATGAAGGACGGGCAGGAATTCATCGACGGCGTGACCATCACCCCGGAGGAGATTTTCGCCCATGTGGCCAACGGCGGAAGCCTCTGCACCACGGCAGCCAGAAGCGTCGGGACCTTCCAGGAGGTCTTTGCCAAGTACAGCAAGGAATATGATGCGGTCATTCACATCGACATCGGTGCAGACTTTTCTTCCAGCTATCAGAACGCCTGCGTGGCCGCAGCGGAGTTCCCCAATGTCCGGGTCATTGATTCCCGGAACCTGTCCAGCGGTCAGGGTCATATCGTTATGAAGGCCGTGGAATTTTCCAAGACCATGGATAATCTGGATGCCATCGTGGAGGCGTTGGAGGACTACGTTCCCCGGGTGGAAGCCAGCTTCCTGCTGGACCGGCTGGATTACATGGCCAAGGGTGGCCGCTGCTCCAGCGTGGTGGCCCTTGGGGCCAACCTGCTGCACCTGAAGCCCTGCATCGAGGTCAAGGACGGAAAAATGTCCGTGGTCAAGAAGTACCGTGGCCACTATGACAAGTGCCTTGCAGACTACGTAAAGGACCGGCTGAAGGACCGGCCCAATCTGGAAACGGACCTGCTGTTCGTGACCCACACTCCCGTCACCGATGCGTGCATGGCAGCCGTGAAAGAGGCCATTGCCAAGTACGGCAGCCGGTTCACCCATGTGGAGGACACCAACGCCGGATGCACCGTGTCCTGCCATTGCGGGCCAGGGACCCTGGGCGTGCTGTTCATCCGTGGCAAATAAAATACGGGCGGCAGAGGAGTTTCCTCTGCCGCTTTTTCATGTTCCCTCTGCCGGGTGAATCACCCGGCGGATATTTTTTTCCGCTTTGAACCGTGGCGTCATCAGCTCATGGCCGCAGCCAATGCATTTCAAGCGAAAATCCGCCCCGATCCGCTCCACCAGCCAGCGCTTTTCGCCGCAAGGGTGTGCTTTTTTCATTTCCAGAATGTCCCCAACCAGAATCTCCACGGTTCACTCCCCCTTGATGGCATCCCAATACTGCTTCGCCGCTTGCTCTACCTTATTGGGTCCGTAGTGATAATAGGTCTTGCCCGCCAGAATGTCGGGAAGATACTGTTGCTTTACATAGTGATTGGGGAAATCGTGGGGGTACAGATACCCTTGCTCCCGCTCCATGGTGTAAGTGTCCGCATGGACGTTCTGCAAATGTCGGGGGAAGTCCCCCGCCAGGCCCTTGCGGACATCCGCCAATGCTTCATTCATGGCCAGGTAGCCGGAATTGGACTTAGGAGCAGTAGCCATCAGCACCGCCGCATCCCCCAGAGGAATCCTTGCCTCCGGCATTCCCACCATCAGCGCCATATCCACGCAGGATTTCACGATCGGCAAAATCATCGGATAGGCCAGACCAATGTCCTCCGCCGCCGTGACCATCATCCGGCGGCAGGCTGCCTGCATCTGCCCCGCTTCCAGCAGCCGGGCCAGATAATGACAGGCCGCATCCGGATCCGAACCGCGCAGGGATTTTTGCAGGGCAGAAAGAAGGTCATAATAATTATCTCCCTCCCGGTCGGCGTGCATGGCGCTTTTCTGGGTAACAGCTTTCGCATCCGCCAGGGTCAAGGTGATTTTTCCGTCTTGCTGAACCCCCACGGAGAACAGGACTTCCAGCGCATTCATGGCCTTACGGATGTCCCCGCCGCAGGCCCCGGCAATGTACTCCAAAGCCCCTTCCTCCGGGTCAGCCGTCAGGCCGTTGCGCGCTTCCAAATATTTTACCGCTCGGTGAATGGCCTGCAGGGCCGCCTCGGCAGAAATCTGCTTGAATTCAAAGACCGTGCTGCGGCTCAGGATGGCGTTGAACACATAGAAATAAGGGTTCTCTGTGGTGGAAGCAATCAAGGTGATTTTCCCGTTTTCGATGTATTCCAGCAGGCTTTGCTGCTGCTTTTTGTTGAATGACTGAATCTCATCCAGATACAGCAGCACCCCGTTGGGAGCCAAGAACGTATCCAACTGAGACACAATGTTCTTAATATCCGCCGTGGAGGCGGTGGTGGCGTTGAGCTGATAGAGGGTCCGCTGGGTCTGCTTGGCGATGATGTTGGCCACGGTGGTCTTGCCCGTGCCGCTGGGACCGTAGAAAATCATGTTTGGGATATTTCCGGAATCCACCAGCCGCCGCAGGACCCCGTCCTTCCCAAGAATATGCTCCTGACCGTAGACCTCATCCAGGGTCTGGGGCCGCAGAATATCGGCAAGTGGCTGGTACATGGCAGTTTCTCCTTTGACGTTTTCTCTAGTATAACACAACTTAGACGAAAAGTCATCCGGTTTCGAAAATATTTTCGCCTGTTTGTTTGACTATTTTATAAACATCACAACGCCGCACTCGTATGGATGGTCCAGAAACAGCACTTCCCGGCCCTTGGGGGCCCGGCGCAAAATCAGCAGCAAAATCAGGAAGTCTCCCCCGCCGCCCAAAAACATGGCCTCACCCAGCAGGAACAGGAAGAAGCTCCCGGTAACAATGGATACGGCAGTCAGGCCGAAGCCCAGCATCACCGTAGGCATCACGCCGCCGAATATGTACTGACCTTTATTCAGCGGGTCCCGGCAGGTACAGTAGGGGGTCGCCATACTCCATATAATTCCGAATTCAATACTTTTCAGGTGATTTTTCGCAAAAATTCCCCAACAGATACCGTGTATCCCCTCATGGACCACGCAAAGCGCCAGAAATCCCACGATAAATGCCAGCCAGGAATCAAAACTGACCACCCACCGGCCAAACCCATACTTTTCAAGATACAAAAACGCCCCAATGAGGCAGAAAGGGACCATCAGCAAGGACCCCAGATTTGCTTGGACCACGCTGACCGTCAAGTCCTTCTGCTCGTAGCCCTGGGCCGTCAGCTTTTCAGATGTGACCGCAAATTCCGCCTTCCGTTTTTCCTCCCGGGCCGTTAAGGCCCGCTCTTTTCTTGCCATTTTCTTCTCCTTTACGGAAAAGCACCCGGAGGCCGTCCGGGCGCTTTTCATTTTTTAGAATGTAGCCACATCCGGGTCCGCCGGCATAGCCTTGTCCACGGAAACGGCGGTCAGAATGGGGCCCCTGTCCCCTTGATAGAGGGCATGGGGTTCACAGGAAATTTTCGCAGTGACCATAACCCACTCCCGGGACTTGAGGCTCGCCGCCTTCTCGTAGCGACAGGGCACGCCGCAGAACTGAATATCCTCCACGCAACAGGTCATCACGAACCGGCCGGGAGCGAACATCTTATTTTTATCCTTCCGCAGCATAGCCACCTGCGCTTTGAAGCAGACGGTCTTACCCTCGTACTTCTCCGGCTCCTCATTCACGTCCCGATACCACAGGGCGTAATCCTCATCCTTCACGGTGATGACGGGAGCGTTGATGTCGAAGGGCAGCGGGTCCACAATGTCATCCTGCTGGGTAGTGCCGTCGGTGTACTCGTAGAGAATGTCCACCTGTCGGTTGGCTGCACGGGCTACTTTGTGCAGGGGCATGGTGTCCTCCCCGGGCTTTACCCGGTTGAAAATCACCATCTGTGCGCCGGTAAGCTTGTCCATCATCAGGTTCCGCATATTGGCGTTATACGCCTGAAAGGTGGTGGCATCGGCAAACATGACCTCCTGAGCCACAGCCCATTCTTCCGGGAACCGAGCGTACAAGTCACCCACCAGCTTCATGCCGTTCAACTCGGCAACCACCCGCTCGGCCTTATGCTTCCGGGACAGTTCCCGCAGCTCCGCGGAGGTGACAGTGTCCTGATTGACCACTTCCAGATAGACGTTCTTGAAGGGGTAAGAACTAAAATCGTACTCTTCCTCCCCTTCCTCACAAACCAGCAGCAGGGTCCGCTCGCCGGAATTAAACCGGGGATCCTCCAGGGTCTCCTGAATGAACTTGGTCTTGCCGGAATCCAGGAATCCGGTAAACACATAAACGGGAATCTGCTCCATGCTTACACTCCGAACAGGCAGGCCAGGCCCTCTTCATCCAACTTGGAGCCAATGACGCACAGCTTGCCGGTAACGTCGGCAGTGCCGAAGCGGACATTCTCCTCACCGGGAACGAAGTCAAAGTGGATCCATTTGCCGTCCTCAGCGGGCACGATGCCCTTGGCCCGAAGAATAATGCCGTAATCGCCGGAATCCAGGCCCGTCAGCGCCTGCTTCACATCCTCCACAGTGAACTTCCGGGAAGTCTCCACACCCCAGGAGGTGAACACCTCGTCGGCATGGTGGTGATGATGGTGGTGCTCATGCTCGTCCTCATCGTCATCGTCGTGATGGTGGCAGCAGCAGTGATGCTCATGCTCGTCATCGTCCTCATCCTCGTCGTGATGGTGATGGCAGCAATGGTGCTCGTGGTCGTCATCATCGTCATGGTGATGGTGGCAGCAATGATGCTCGTGGTCATCCTCATCCTCGTCATCATGGTGATGGTGATGGTGGTGATGCTCCTCTTCCTCCACATCTTCCTCTTCTTCCTCCAGCTTCAGCCGCTCCTGCTCCAGAGCCGCCAGCTCCGCAGCCAGAGAAGCTTTGCCCTCCATGGCCTCCAGGATCTGCTTGCCGGTCAGCTGATCCCAAGGGGTGGTGACAATGGTCGCAACAGTGTTATGCTCCCGGATCAGAGCCACAGCAGCGTCCAGCTTATCCTGAGCAATAGAGTCGGTCCGGGACAGGAGGATGGTGGAGGCGGTCTCGATCTGGTTGTTGTAGAACTCACCGAAGTTCTTCATATAGACCTTCACCTTGGTAGCGTCGGCCACGGCCACAGTGTTGCCCAGAGTCACATCGTCTCCGGTGACCTTGTTCACAGCGCCGATCACGTCGGACAGCTTGCCTACACCGGAGGGCTCGATGAGAATACGGTCGGGATGGTACTCGGCAATGACCTTCTTCAGGGCCTTGCCGAAATCGCCCACCAGAGAGCAGCAGATGCAGCCGGAATTCATTTCGGTGATGGCAATGCCCGCCTCCTGCAGGAAACCGCCGTCAATGCCGATCTCGCCGAACTCGTTCTCAATAAGGACCAGCTTCTCACCCTTGTAGCCTTCGGCGATCATTTTCTTGATAAGCGTCGTCTTACCGGCTCCCAGGAATCCGGAGTAAATGTCAATTTTGGTCATAAAAAACACCTTCTAAAAAGATTTTCTGCTATGTAGTATAGCACTGTTTATGAAAAATAGCAAGGTACTGCCGGAAAAATCCCCCGGAAATTGCTTTCCGGGGGAAATCTATCAGGGTTCGTCCGGCAGGGTCTTTCCGTCCATGACCATGTCAATAAGCTCGATGGCCCGGTCCACGCTGTCCTGGTCAGGAATCGTCACATACAAGTATTCACCGGGGGCAGAGCAGGTCTCCCGGGAATCGCCGTAGCCGGTAACGGCATAGGAGACGATGTGCCAGCTGGCCATGTCGTCCAGCTGCATTTTCACAAGCTTGGAAAGGTCATTCATATCGAAGTTGGTGGCGAACATTCCTTCCAGACTGTCCATGATCTGGGTATAGTTGGAGAGAATCGTCGTGCCGCTGGTGAGCTTTTTCACTACGCCGGTAATAACCTTCATCTGATTCTTGCCCCGGTCATTGTCGCCGCCGGGCAGTGCATAGCGCTCCCGGGCGAAGGCCAGGGCCTCCTCGCCGTTCAGGTAATTCTCGCCCTGCTGGATGTAGAATTCGTTCAACGCCCAGAACTCATAGTCAGAGTCCACGGTCACGCCGCCGATAGCATCGATGAGGGTCTCGAAGCCGGAGAAGTTGATCTGGGCATAATAGTCAATCTGCTCGTTGTATAGGTCGGATAGTCCCCGCATTGACACGTCCGTACCGTAAATGCCCAGATGCGTCAACTTATCCATGGAGCCACCGTATTCCGGATTGGCTATATAGTAGTCACGTGGGGTATTCAGCAGCAGGATCTGCTTGGTCACCGGGTTCACGGCAGCAATGATGTTTACGTCGCTACGGCTGGAATCCAGCACAGCGCTGCGGGTATCCGAGCCGCTCAGGTAAAGCAGGAAGGGCTTCTTGGTGATGCCAGTTCCGGACAGATTTCCCCAAGGAGAAGTGGGCTTGACGGAATTACCGTTGCCATTGGAGGGTTCGGTCTTGACGGTAGTCACCTGGCTCAGGGTTCGTACCCGGGTAGAGAAGTCCGCATATCCTTCTGTGTTGGAAAAAATGCTGGTATATGCCTGATTCAGCAGAATGGCCCGGACCTCGCCATTGTACAAAGCCCCCACCAGGTCCACCAGGGTCTCATACCTGCTAAAGCTTACGTTGCCATTCAGATTGTCGCTGACGTGCTCCATGGCCTGGCGGATATTGTCCTTGTCGAAAGCGTCGGTGTAGCCGAAGGCAGCCCCTGCCATGTCTGCAAGGGTGGAAACAGTGTCCTCCTGCAGGACGTAAATTTCCACCACAGCGCTGGAAGCCGTGCCGCCGGTGACCCGTTCCAGAACCGCCTGCAATTTGTTGACAGCCAGCGTGCCAGCAATACACCCGGCAGAAATCAGGAATGCAAGTACATAGGCTACCACCCGGCGGCCGATGCGCTGGTCCTTCTGCCATTTTCCGGTCTTGGGAAAGGCCAGGATGGCCGTAAGCAGGTCCAGCAGAACCACGATGCCCAGTAAGAGAAAGCCATACTTGGCAGGAAGCATATCCAGCTTCACGATAACGACTGCAAAGAAGCCCTCGCAGGCTGCCAGCAGCACAAGAAACACCCAGGAAAGTGCGTTCCATTTCGATTTTCTCATATTCAGCAGTCACCTGTTATCTCTCTAAAAAATCTTGATATTTGGGAATGGTCTTATTAAACCACAGCTTACGAAATTTGTCAACGGTTTGTTGTCTTTATTCCCGGATCATATCGAGAAATTCATCTTCCGTTAATATTTGGATGCCCAGTTCCCTTGCCTTCCGTTCCTTGGAGCCGGCGTTCTCGCCAACAACAACGAATTTTGTCTTTTTACTGACGGAACCGGAGACTTTTCCGCCCAGGTTCTCGATTTGCTCTGTGGCTTCTTCTCTTGTGAACCGGCTCAACGCCCCGGTCAGCACGAAGGTCACGCCCGCAAAGCGCTGGTCCCCCACCTGCCGCAGGCTCTGGAAGTTCACCCCCGCCTGCCGCAGCCGTTCCAGAAGATGCCTGGACTGGGGCTGAGCAAACCAATCGGCAATAAACCCGGCGGTGACCTCACCCACATCCGGGACCTCCGTCAGTGCTTCCACGCTGGCCTGTTCCAAAGCGTCCAGAGACCCGAAGGCCGTAGCCAGTACTTTGCCGGTTTTAACGCCCACCTGACGGATGCCCAGAGCATAGATGAGACGGCTCACGTCCCGGCTTTTGCTGTCCTGGATTGCGGCAAGCAGCTTTTTGGCCGCTGTGTCGCCCTTTTGCCAGAGCGAGCCGACTTCCTCCGGCGTCAGATAGTAAATATCCGCCGGAGATTTCAAATATCCCTTTTCAATCAGCGCATCCACGATGGCGCTGCCCAGGCCGTCAATATCCATGGCATCCCGGCTGACAAAATGGGCGATATTTCGGGAAAGCTGGGCCGGGCATTCTGCACCGGTGCAGCGCAGAAAAGCCCCATCCTCGTCCCGCTCGGTCTTGGCCCCGCAGATGGGGCATTTGTCCGGCAGAAAGTAAGGCACGGCGTTTTCCGGTCGCTTGGAAAGGACCACTTCCAGAATCTCCGGGATAATCTCTCCGGCCTTGCGGATCTTCACGGTATCCCCGATACGGATGTCCCTCTGGGAAATGAAATCCTGATTGTGAAGCGTTGCATTTGTAACGGTAGTTCCGGCCAGATACACAGGGCTGACCACTGCCTTCGGCGTCAGAACACCGGTGCGGCCCACTTGGACCACAATGTCCTCTACCACCGTTTCCTTGATTTCCGGGGGATACTTGTAGGCCACAGCCCACCGGGGGTATTTGGCGGTGTCCCCCAGCCGTTCCCGCTGGGCCAGATCATTGACCTTGATAACAGCACCGTCAATGTCACAGGTTAGCTTTTCCCGTTCCGCATCGATGCGAGTCACTTCGACGCTAATCTCATTCGGCTTGGACAGCAGCTTGTGGGGAATCGTCGGGAAGCCAAGACTTTTCAGGAAATCCAGGCTTTCTCCGTGGGTCGTGAAAAGTTTCCCTTCCGCCAGCTGGACGTTGAACACATAAATGTCCAATCCCCGCTTTGCGGCGATCTTCGGGTCCAGCTGCCGCAGAGAACCGGCAGCAGCGTTCCGGGGATTGGCAAACAGGGGCTTCCCCTGCTCCTCCTGGGTCCGATTCAGCCGCCGGAAGCTGGTTTTCGGCATGAACACCTCTCCCCGGACGATGAGCCGCTCCGGAGCATTGTCCAGTACCATGGGAATGGTATGGATGGTCCGCAGATTCTCCGTCACGTCCTCGCCCACATCGCCGTCTCCACGGGTGGCACCCCGGACGAATTGTCCGTTCTCATATTCCAGCGCCACGGAAAGGCCATCGATCTTCGGCTCCACGGAAAATACCGTATTGGGGTCCGCAGCGAGCATCCGATCCACAAAATCCGACAGCTCCTCCATGGAAAAAACATCCTGTAAACTGTTCAGCGGCACCGGATGGGTAACTTTTTCAAATTTAGACAGGGCCTCGCCGCCCACCCGCTTTGTGGGCGAATCGGCACGGGCCAGCTCCGGGTGGTCCTTCTCCAGTTCCTCCAATTCCCGCAGCTTCAGATCGTAATCCCGGTCATCCATGGTGGGATCGTCCAGCACATAATAGCGATAGTTGGCGGCGTTCAACTCCTCAACCATCCGGTCCATTTTCTCTTTGAGTTCCATAGTTGCCTCCGGTCTGTAAATAAGTATTGGGCACCTGGCCAACAATGATGGTCTCGGCCACCACCACCTGGCTGGTGACGGTAAAACTCTCCGTGGAGCCTAAGATCAGCACGGTCACGTCTACGAACACGTCCATTTTCATCTGCTGCAGCGTCTGGTTGATGCCCGCCTGGGAAAAGCAGCTGGAAAAGGACGCATCGGAATTGCGGATAGTAAGAATTTCAATGGGAATGGAAAAGCCCCGTCCGGCAAATACCTCCGGCAGCACCAGAGACCCGATGGGAACCCCCAGAGCCGAAGAATCCATGTCCAGAATTTCCTGATTAATGAGGGCCAGAGTCTCGGTTTTCAGTCGGTTGATCTCCCCCATGTTGGTTTTCAGAGCGGTAATGCGGCCCTCCAGGTCCTTCTCAAAGTACACAAGCCGGTCATACTGGATGGTTCCTTCGGCAATTTCCCGGTCCACCGCATCATTGATGAGGTCCGAGGTCACGTTTTTCATCTGGGTCTGGGCCAGCTCCATCAGAACCTTCCGGTATTTTGTCCGCAGGACCAGCAGAACGGCCACTGCCAGCAGCGCCAGCACTGCCGTCAGGCACAGAATCCGCCGCAGCACCCGCTTCACGGCCCCACCCCCTTTCAGGGTAGGATATGCGATTTTTAAGAAATTTAGGACAGCTTTTTCATGCTCTTGAAGGCCGTCTTGGCCAGCAGTTTCTTGGTGCCCACCGTGTCAAAGGCGATTTCCAGCAGGGCGTCTCCGCCCATCTTTACAACGGACAGCACCATACCCTTGCCAAAGGCCGTATGCTCCACCATCTCGCCCTGATGCAGTTCCGGGACTTCGGTGGTAGTCACGGACACAGAAGCGCCGTAGCTGGGCAGGGTATGATGGACCGGAGTCCGGTGAGCATAGCTGTTCTGATTTTGATGATAGCCGCCCCGACGAACGGTGATGTCCTCCGGAATCTCCTTCAAGAACCGGGAGGGCAGCGTAGCGTTGGTCCGGCCGTAGAGCATTCTCTGCCGGGCATAGGAAATGGTCAGGGTCTTCTTGGCCCGGGTGATGGCCACATAGCAAAGCCGCCGCTCCTCCTCCATTTCCTCCGGGTCTCCAATGGAGCGCATTCCTGGGAACAGCCCGTCCTCGAATCCCACCAGAAACACATGAGGGAATTCCAGGCCCTTGGCAGAGTGAATGGTCATCATCACCACCGCATCGTCCCCATCGTTATACTGCTCGATGTCCGTATAAAGGGCGATTTCTTCCAGGAAGCCCTCCAGAGTCGGCTCCGGTGTGGAATCCATATAATTCTGGATGCTGGATTTCA
This sequence comes from Clostridiales bacterium, assembly GCA_022770345.1. Classification (GTDB taxonomy): domain Bacteria; phylum Bacillota; class Clostridia; order Oscillospirales; family Oscillospiraceae; genus Faecousia. The sequence continues at coordinate 31,474 of JALEII010000033.1, forward strand.
GTTCCTGCACATTTTCAAGTCTTGTGATATTTTCCTCTGTGGGCTTGCCCTGGAGCATGGCGACATAGCCACTGCGGATGAGCAGCGCATCGTAAAATTCCGTCAGGGAAAGGCCCGTATCCAACAGTTCCCGCATATCGGCGATCATCTGTACGAAAGCCTCGAACTTCCCGGCGCTCTTTTCGATGGGCCCGAAGTCCTCCGCATGGGCGACCACATCGTAAAGGGAAATGCCCTCCGCCTGGGCCAGACGCTGGGCGGCTTCGATGGTCTTGGCACCCAGGCCACGTGGCGGGTTATTGATGATGCGGCTCAAGCGCAGGTCGTCGTTGGGATTGTTGACCACACAGAGATAGGACAGCATATCCTTAATTTCCGCCCGGTCGAAGAACCGGGTGCCGCCGATGACCCGATAGGGAATTCCGTTCCGCTTGAAGGAAAACTCCAAAGCATTGGACTGGGCGTTGGTCCGGTACAGCACAGCAAAATCCTTAAAATTCCGTCCTCTGGACTTGGCAAGGATTTGACCCGCCACAAAATTGCCCTCGCTGTTCTCGTCCTGGGCCTCGTAAACCAGGATTGGCTCTCCGGAGCCGTTGGCGGTCCAGAGCCGTTTCCCCTTTCGGCCCACATTGTGGGAAATAACCGCATTGGCTGCGTTCAGGATGGACTGGGTGGAGCGGTAATTCTGCTCCAAACGAATGGTCCGGGCGGCAGGGTACTGATTCTCGAAGCTGAGAATATTTTCGATGCTGGCCCCCCGGAAGCGATAAATACTCTGATCATCATCGCCCACCACGCAGATATTCTGCTGTCTGCCGGAAAGCAGGCTGGTAAGCAGGTATTGCATGTGGTTGGTGTCCTGGTACTCGTCCACCAGAACATAGCGGAACTTCCGCTGATAGAATTCCCGGACCTCCGGGAACCGCTGCAAAAGCTCCACGGTCTTAAAGATGATGTCGTCAAAATCCATAGCGTCGTTGTCTTTCAGACGCTTCTGATAGATGGCGTAAGCCTGGGCAATCGGCTTCATCCGGGAATCAGAGCTGCGCTCGGCCTTTTCGGCCATTTCCTCCGGTGTAACCATCTTGTCTTTTTCCCGGCTGATGGCGCTCAGAACCATCCGGGCCGGGAAAGTCTTGTCGTCCAGTCCCATATCCCGGATAATGCCCTTCATAATGCGCTCGGTGTCGGCGGTATCATAAATGGCGAAATGCTCTGTGTAGCCCAGGCGGCCAATTTCCCGCCGCAGAATGCGGCAGCAGGCAGAGTGGAAGGTCATGGCCCAGATACCGGAAGCCTCCGGGCCGAGAATCTTCGCCAGCCGCTCCTTCAGCTCATTGGCGGCCTTGTTGGTGAAGGTAATGGCAATGATGCTCCAGGGCAGGACCGGGTCCACGGCGCAGAGTTGGTCCACCCGGGCCGCATTCTCCTTGGAAAGGGGCTGCTGCACCGATTCCAGGAAATTCACGTCCTCCTCGGTGATGTTGGTGGGGATATCGTCGGAATCGCTGCCGGAGCCGAAACGGATGAGGTTGGCAATCCGGTTGATGAGTACCGTGGTCTTACCGCTGCCCGCACCGGCCAGCAACAGCAGCGGTCCCTGGGTGGTCAGTACCGCCTGGAGCTGCATATCGTTCAGGTCAGAAAAGCACCCGGCAATGGTATTCCGCCGGGCTGTCAGAAATCGTTCTTGTAATTCTTTGGTCATATACGCACCTGTCATTCTCTCTGTGGTAGCGTCTATTTTACCTTATTTTTCGCAAAAGGTAAAGAGGGAATTATTCCAACAGGGCCCGCAAATGGCCCAGGGCCTTCTTTTCAATGCGGGAGATCTGCACCTGGGATACCTGCATCACCGCCGCCACCCGGCTCTGGGTCAGATCATGGTAGTAACGTAGACGGATGACCATAGACTCCCTGGGTTCCAGTGCGTCCACCGCCTGCCGTAGGGCAATTTTTTCCACTAATTCCCCCTCCCCTGCGGTGTCCGACAAAATATTTTCCAGGGTGAATCCCTCCTCGCCGTTTTCCTGCTGGATGGACTCCGTGGCCGCCGTAGCCGATTCCGCCACGGCAATTTGCTCCGGAGTCAGGCCGGTAGCCTCGGCAATTTCCCGCAAGGTCGGCTCCCGGCCCAGCTTGCCCGTCAGATCCGTGCGGGCCGCCCGGATGGTCCCCGCCTGTTCCTTTACGTTCCGGGAAACTTTAATCGCTCCATCGTCCCGCAAAAACCGTCGAATTTCTCCGGCGATCTTTGGCACGGCATAAGTAGAAAACTGCGTTCCGAATTCCGGGTCGAACCCAGCTACGGCTTTCAGAAAGCCCAGACAGCCCAGCTGATACAGGTCCTCCGGGTCCGTTCCCCGGCCCTGGAACCGGCGGACTACTGACCAGATAAGGCCAGTATTTTCATTCAGCAGCGTCTCCCCGGCATCCCGATCCCCGGATTGGGCCTTCAGGAGCAGTTCCTGGGAAGAAAGGCTCATTGCCGTCGTGCCAACCGACGGCGCATATGTACCGTGGTCCCTTTTCCGGGTATGGACGTGACCTGTAGGCTGGTCATAAAACTCTCCATGATGGTAAAGCCCATGCCGCTGCGCTCCGTGCCACCGGTGGTAAAAGCCGGACGGCGGGCAGCTTCAACGTCCGCGATGCCAACACCTTTGTCTTTTATCACAATATCAAGCACGTTGTCCTTCAATATCCGGCAGCGGAGGGTGATAAGGCCCAATGCTTCCGGGTAGGCGTGAACGATGCAGTTGGTCACAGCCTCGGAAACTGCCGTCCGTATGTCCCCCAATTCCTCCATAGTGGGGTCAAGCTGGGCTGCAAAGCAAGCCACTGCGGACCGGGCGAAGGCCTCGTTGCTGGACCGGCTGGGGAATTCCAAAATCATGTAATTGTCGAATTTCATCCTACTGCCTCCCGTATCTCCACCAGTTTGTCAATGCCCGACGCCCGGAATACCCGCATGGGCTGTGGTCCCAGGCCCGTGAGCATCAGGGTCCCCTCCAGCCGAGTCATGCAGCGCAGGGCGTTGATGACCACCGCTATGCCGGAGGAATCCACGAAACTAACCTCCTGAAAATCCAGCACACAGACCTGAGGGGCGTAGGCCTCAATTTTGGACTCAATGGAACGAATGAATGCCTTGGCCCGGTGATGGTCGATTTCCCCGGTCAGGGCCACCGTCAGCTTTCCGTCCTGCAAAAAGCTGGTAAATTGCATACAATCTCCTCCTTGATTCTATTTTCCATTTCAGTATAGGCAATTTCCCGGCGTTTTACCGTCGAAATAAGGAATGGCATAAAAAAAGAGGGTCCTAAAGGCCCTCAAAAGTTTTACGCTTCTGCCAGCAGGCCCACAATGCGGCTGTACCCGGACACATAATGATAGGGCGTGACCTCCGCAGCCGCTCCAGGCTCCAGGGTCCCCACATCCCAGGTGTAACAGGTCCCACCGATGTAGGTGTTGCTGGGAGCATCGTAGGCTTTGTACAGCAGCGTCACCCCGGTAAAAGCCCTGTCTGTCCGGTTCACAAGAAGCAGCGTGATGTCCCCGGTCTCCTGAATGTCCACGGTGCCTTCCGGCAGCAAGTCGCTTTTCTCCGTCTCCGCCTGGATCCATTGGAGGCTCCCGAACCAATGCTCCCCGTTTTCCGCCATGACCATGGTCACCTGCCCCGGAGGAAGGGCTTCAAAGGGAAACATCAGCTTTTTCTCCCCGCTTTGGACCGTTACGGTGCCGTCCAGCGGTTCCTCCGTGAGATTTTCGATCCGCAGTGCCGCCACCTGCATCTCCATGTCCGTCTCCCCGTTTTGGATTCGGAACCCATCGTAGGTTCCCTTGGATTCAACCCGGATGCTCTCCGTAGCCCAGGGCAAGCGCACCTGCCTGCTGCCTCCAACGTAGACGCTCAGTGCAAAGCCCGCCGCCATGCCGAAGGCGATCATCATCATTCTGTTCATGCCATCGCTCCTTCCGTTTGAGGTTCATTATAAGGCCAGGCCCCGGAAGGAATGGCAGAAAACCGTCTCCGGAAACAAAAAATCTCCCGGCAAAATGCCGGGAGAATCGAAAAATTCACTCCAGAATATGCTCCATTCCCATTTGCAGAATGGTATAAACATGGTCGTCCGCCAGAGAATAGAGGATATTTTTCCCTTCCCTGCGAAATTTAATGAGCTGCATCTGTTTTAAGAGCCGAAGCTGGTGAGAAATGGCACTCTGTGTCACTTGGGTAGCCTCGGCAATGTCCGTGACGCACATTTCCCGCTCCGCCAGCAGGGAGAGTATCCTCACACGGGTGGGATCGCAGAAGCCCTTGAAAAGCTCCGCTATTTTTTCTGCAATGTCCCTGTCCGTTATCCGTTCCATGGCGTTCCCTCCCGTTCCTATTTATATTGTAATCGAATCGTGTAAAAAATGCAAGGGATAGTTTTCAAAACCGTTTCATCGGGTCATAGCTTGGAATTTTCAGTCATTTGAACCGATTTTATTAAATTTTTCGCCTCCTATTGCACTTTTTCTTTCGTACAGCTATAATGGGCTCAACGTTCCTGAAAAAAGGACGAAAGAAACGGAGGCGCAGCCTATGCTGTCCATTGAACATTTCACGAAAACCTACGGCGAGAAAAAAGCAGTCAGTGACCTGACTCTACACATCGCCCCCGGCGACATTTGCGGATTCATCGGCCACAACGGTGCCGGTAAAACGACCACATTGAAAGCCTGCTGCGGCATTCTGCCTTTTGACGAGGGGGAAATTACCGTCTGCGGCCACTCCATCCGCACCGACCCCATTGCCTGTAAGCAGGTCCTTTCCTATGTGCCGGATAACCCCGACCTGTACGAATTTCTCACGGGCTTCCAATACCTGAATTTTGCAGCGGATATTTACGGGGTCAGCAAGGCCGACCGGACCGACCGGATTCAAGAATTCGGCGAAAAGCTGGGCATGACCGACGACCTGACCCTCCCCATTTCCGACTGCTCCCACGGCATGAAGCAGAAAATTGCCCTGATGGCGGCCCTCATCCACCAGCCCCGGCTTATTTTGCTGGACGAACCCTTCGTGGGTCTTGACCCCATTGCCACCCATCAGCTGAAAACCCTCATGCACGAGCATTGCCAGCGAGGCGGTGCCATTTTCTTTTCCACCCATGTGCTGGAGGTAGCCCAGAACCTCTGCAATAAAGTCGCCATCATCAAAAACGGCGCTCTGGTTGCCAGCGGAACCATGGAGGAGGTCCGGGGCAGTCAATCTCTGGAACAGATCTTTCTGGAACTGGAGGGGCAGGCATGATTGGCGCATTGATCCGTGTTCGCTTTCGGGCGCTGTTCGCAGGTCTGACCCGTCAAAGCCGGACCGGGAAAAAGAAAACCTCTCCGGTGCTGTTCATCGTGCTTTACGGCTATGTTGCCCTGATGATGGTTTTTCTGTTTGCTTCTACCTTCTCCAAATTGGCGGGACCTTATCATCAGGCAGGGCTGGACTGGCTTTATTTTGCCATGACAGGTCTGATCGGGCTGGCCATGGCGGTGCTAGGCAGCGTTTTTTCAACCCAAAGCCAGCTTTATGAAGCCAAGGACAACGGTCTTCTGCTGTCCTTGCCTATTCCGCCCAGATTGATTCTGTTGAGCCGGATGGTCCCCCTGCTGGCGTTGAATCTGGTATTCTCGGCGCTGGTCATGGTCCCAGCCTTCATTGTTTATGCAAATCTCATTACATTCAGCGCCTTGGGCTTCTGTTTCCAGCTTCTGAGCCTTCTGGGGGTAGTGCTGCTGTCTCAAGCCATTGCCTGTCTGCTGGGCTGGCTCCTGCACCTGCTGTTGAGCAAAATGAACAAATCCGCCGTCTCTATACTGTACACGATTGTATTTCTGGGTGCCTACTTTGCCATTTATTCCCAGGCCCAGCAAATTCTCGCCGCCATAGCCTCCGGCGGCACGGCCATTGCCGCCGCACTGCAGAGTTGGGTCTGGCCTCTGTACGCCATGGGCCGGGGCAGCCTGGGGGCCTTTGGGTACTGCCTGGGCTTTCTGGTTGTCTGCGCCGTAACCTTTGCTCTGGTCTACTGGGTCCTGAGCCGGACCTTCCTGACTACGGCAACCATAGGTCACACCGTCCGCCGGACCAAAAAGCTGGATTGGACGCAAGCCAACCACCACCGTCCCATTCAGGCTATCACCGACAAGGAATGGAGAAAGTTCCTGGGAACGCCGGTGTACCTGACCAACATGGGCTTGGGCCTCATTTTCACGGCGCTGCTGCCCATTCTGGGCCTGGTGTTCCGTCCCAAGCTGCTGCCACTGATCAGCGTTTTCGGCCTGTCCGGAGGTGTTCTGACGGCCATTCTCTGTGCCGGGCTTTGCTCTGTCGGCTCTATGTCCATGATCTCCACCCCCTCCGTATCCCTGGAAGGGAAGAATTTTTGGATTCTCCGGTCCCTGCCCGTCAGCAGCAAGACCATCCTTCTGGGTAAGCTGCGGCTGCATTTTCTCTGCTGTGTGCCGCTGAATGCTCTGTCCGGCCTGGTGCTGGCGCTGGCTTATAACTGCGGCCCGGTAAATGTCCTGCTGGCAGCGCTGGTCCCCGGTCTGTTCGGGGTCCTGAACGGCGTGCTGGGACTGGTGTTCGGCCTCAAATGGGCGAGATTCGACTTCATCAGTGAAGCCTACCCCTGCAAGCAGTCCGGCTCCATCGCCGCAACCATGTTCTCCCTGTGGGGTCTGGTGCTGGTTCTGTGCGGCGCGTACTTCCTGCTTTCGCCCCTGCTCTCCCCTACCGGTTATCTGGCCATCTGCGCCGGAATTCTGGCTATCCTCTCCTTTGCCCTTTACCGGCTGCTCCTTGGCTGGGGCGTCCGGAAGTGGGAGTCCCTGTAAAAAGCCAAGCCCTCCGGCAAACGCCGGGGGGCTTGTTCTATTTCCTCCGGGCGGCACATACCATGAAGCAAATCACGGCAGGAGCGTGCCCTCCTGCGCCAACAAGGAGGATGGCTATGGAAAACATCTATGCCGACATTGCCCGGCGCACCGGGGGCAATATCTATGTGGGTGTCGTCGGCCCCGTGCGTACCGGCAAGTCCACGCTCATCAAGCGCATCATGGAAGTGCTGGTGATCCCGGAGATTCAGGATCCCTACCGAAAAGAACGCGCCAGGGATGAGCTGCCCCAAAGCGGCTCCGGCCGGACCATTATGACCTCCGAGCCGAAATTCGTACCGGAGGAAGCCGCCGAAATCACCCCCGACGGCACGGCGACATTGCGGGTCCGGCTCATCGACTCCGTTGGGTACATGGTGGACGGGGCCGTTGGGGCCACCGAGGACGGCGTTCCCCGGATGGTAACGACCCCCTGGTTCGATGAAGAAATCCCAATGACCCAGGCAGCAGAGTTGGGAACCAAAAAAGTCATGGAGGACCACTGCTCCGTGGGGCTGGTAGTCACAACGGATGGCTCCATCACAGATATTCCGAGAGCCGACTATGAAATAGCCGAAAGCCGGGCCATTGCCGACATGAAGGCCACCGGAAAACCCTTCCGGGTAATCCTGAACACCCGGGACCCCGGTTCTGCCCAGGCAGAGGCCGTCCGCAAGCAGATTCAGGACCGCTACGGCGTGGAGCCGTTGGTGGCCGACTGCCAGACCATGGACCTGGAGGGCATCAATGACCTGTTGAAGGGCCTGCTGTACGCTTTCCCCATGGGCGAACTGCGGGTGTACCTGCCCCGGTGGATGGACGCTCTGGAAGCTACGCATCCTGTAAAAGCCACCCTTTACGAAGCCCTTTTGCAGCGAGCGGAAGCCATTTCCGACCTGGCCTCTGCCGGGGAAAGTCTGGCCCACCTGAAAGAACTGGAGCAGGTGTTGGACTTCTCCATCCGCAGCATCGACTTGGGCACCGGCACCGTGGCCGTGGCCCTAACCTTCCCGGAATCCCTGTTCTATGAAATTCTCTCCGCACGGGCGGGGATGCCCATTGAAAATCAGGCCCAACTGCTGGACCTTCTCACCACCCTTTCCCAGGCCAAGGCAGAATACGACAAAATCTCCGACGCACTGGCTTCCGTCCGGGCTACGGGCTACGGCATCGTTATGCCCACCTCCGAAGAAATGACCCTGGAGACCCCGGAAATTCTGAAAAAAGGAAATTCCTACGGGGTGAAGCTGAAGGCCGGGGCACCGTCCATCCACATGATCCGGGTGGACATCGACACGGAGATCAGCCCCATGGTAGGCGACGAGAAGCAGTCCCGGGACCTAATCTCCTATCTTTCCGGGGAGGAACCAGAAAAGCTGTGGCAAAGCAATATCTTCGGAAAATCCGTCTACGAACTCATCCAGGAGGGACTGACCACCAAGCTGGTCCAGACACCGGAGGATGTCCGGGAGAAATTCCGGGGCAGCCTGACCCGCATCGTCAACGAGGGGGCTCAGGGGCTCATTTGCCTGATTCTGTAAGGGTTTCAAATTATTACAGATTGTAATTTCTCATGAATATGCTATCATACTTCCGTCCTCGAGAGACAAATCCGCAAGGAGGTATGACCGATATTCTGCTTTGATTTCGATTGCGGCTCCATCTGGGAGACCCTTTGCCGCATTTTCGGCCTTGGCCGCTGAGTTTTAAGAGCCTGAAATAAAAATTTCTGCCCGCCGGATAGCGGCGGGCAGTCTTTCTGGAATATAAGAAAAATCTCAGGCACCCCCTGTTCAAGCCTGAAATATCAAATCCAACTTTACGGAGCAAAACCACCATTTCTTTAATCCCTTCTCTGGAAATTTCAATTCTGAAAAAAGAGAAGAACGAAGGGAGAAAAGTGAAAAGAACAAAAGAAGCGGCAATTTTCTGTCGAAAATTGCCGCTTCTTTTGGCGGAGTGAGAGGGATTTGAACCCGCGCGCGCTTTTTAGACGCCTACTCCCTTAGCAGGGGAGCCCCTTCGGCCTCTTGGGTATCACTCCGAATGAAAGATATTCCCTTCACACCAGAGTATTCTAGCACAGCTTTCCCCCATTGTCAAGCAGGAATTTCTCCCGT